>JAOAPT010000784.1 GCA_025463045.1 Candidatus Solibacter sp. | reverse complement strand
GAAAGTATCATTGCCGCCCGCAGCCGCCCACGGCCGCCCGCGCGAGATCCGATTAATCTGGCGAACCGGATCGCGAACGTATACAATCTCGTCAATCGAGGGCTTATGCGGAATTTTGAGCCCGGAGCGCCAGCGCCAACCAATCATCCTAAACGCCCCGAGCGACAGCTTGGCGCATCGCACGGACGGCACTGCCATGCTCCCGCCAGCCGCATTCCGCATTAGAGGTACCGCATGACAGGCAAGCGCTGGGAGCATCTGAAAGGCGTACTGGTGGCGGCGTGGGATTTGGATGCCGCGGACCGTCCCACATTCCTCGATGAAATCTGTGGCGAGGATGCAGTTCTCCGCGCGGATGTAGACGCACTGTTGGCATCCGATCAGGAGATCGGTGAATTTCTGCAACCGTGTGCCATGCCTTTGGCTGGAGTTCCGGCAATCGAAGAACCCGCCGACGAGTGGCCCGGCAGAAATGTGGGGCCGTATCAGATCCTGCGAGAAATCGGCCACGGCGGTATGGGTACCGTTTACCTCGCCGAACGCGCCGACGGTCAGTACCGGAAGCAAGTTGCCATTAAGCTCGTCAACCCCCAAACCGGTGACCGGGATTTCGTGCGGCGCTTCCTTCGGGAACGACAGGTGCTCGCCGGCCTGGAACATCCCAACGTCGTGCGGCTTCTCGATGGAGGCACCGCCGAAAACGGCCTGCCCTATCTGGTCCTGGAGTATGTCGAAGGCGTACGCGTCGACACCTGGTGCGAGACCCGCAGCCTTCCCGTGAAAGACTGCTTACAACTGTTCCGAAATGTCTGCGACGCCGTGGAGTACGCTCATCGAAAGGGCGTGATCCACCTCGACATCAAGCCCGGCAATATCCTCGTAACGGCCGAGGGTGTGCCCAAATTGCTGGATTTCGGCGTCGCCAGGGTAGTGGGTCCCGACCGCCCGGCGGAAACCACGCAGACCGCGACGGGACCGCGCCCGATGACCCCGGAATACGCGAGTCCCGAACAGGTGCGCGCCGGGACGGTCGGCCCTGCCTCCGATATCTACGCTCTCGGCCTGGTGCTCCACAAGTTGCTCACGGGCCGGCTCCCACGCCCGGCCGCCGTTAGCGCGGAACTCAATGGAGACCTGAAGGCAATCGTGCTCAAGGCCATGAACCCGGATCCGGACGGCCGCTACGCTTCCGCCGCCGCCCTATCCGACGATCTTGATCGTCTGCTACGAGACCTCCCCGTTAACGCGCGAAAAGCGACTCCCGGATACGTCGTCCGCAAGTTGGTCAAACGTCACCGCCTCGGGGCCTCGCTTGCCGCTGGCCTGCTGGGCGCGTCGATCTTCGTGCTGGCCGTTGGGCGTCCGCGCCCTCCCATCGCGGGCAGCAGGATCATCGCCATCCCCGCCCCGAATCTGCCGTCGGCGGAAGCGCTGCCGCCTCCACCGGAGCCCTCCTCCGCACCCAGGTCGCTTGCCGTCGTGCACATCGAAAATCGGGTGCGCACCGACTCATTTGAACAACTGGAGCACGGACTTTGCGACCTGCTCTCGATGAGCCTCGCCAACACGAAAAGTATTCCTGTAATTTCGGCCGACCGTGTTCGCGAACTGATCGCACGACGCGCACAAGGCGGCAGCCCGTTCTCCGCCGATCAGGCCCGGGATGTCGCGCGAGAGGCGCATGCGGATCTGTTCCTGAGCGGAGCCCTGACCCAGACCGGCACGCGGGTGCGCCTGGACTATCGAATTCAAGAAACCGCGAGTGGACGCACCGTCCATTCCGACGCGTTGGAAGGCGCGGATCTGCAGGCGATTGTTGCGATGGCGGACCGCGCGTCCGCCCGCATCCTGGCGTGGCTCACGCCGGGTCAAGCCGCGCCGCAGTCCAAGAGCGGCGCCGCCCTTACAGCCAATCTGGAAGCCTTGAAATCCTATGAGGAAGGTGTCGACAATCGAATCCGGTTCCACGCCCTGGAGGCTCGCCGCGCTTTGCAGCGCGCGATCGAACTCGATCCGCAGTTCATGATGGCGCACTACCATCTCGCAGATTCGTTGCGTTTCGACGGCCAGGTGTCGGAGGCACGCCGCAGCATCGCTCGCGCCCTGCAACTTGCGGAGCGCAGCCCCGTACCACCCCTTCAGAGAATGCTGGCACAAGCTCTGCAAATGCGGCTCGACCTGCGCTTGGATGAGGCCGCAATAATCCTCCAAACGGCGCACCGCGAGTTCCCGCAGGAGACTGAGCCTGTCTATCAACTCGCCGTCATTCAGAGCGCGTGCGCCCGATTCGCGGAATCGGCAGCCCTCCTGGAGGATGTCGTCCGGAGGGACAGCCGCCACCCGCTCGCTCATGACCAACTCGGATATCAGTACGCGTTTCTAGGAAATGTGCCGCGTGCCATCGCCGCAATTGACGCATATGCCGCGCTCCTGCCGCCGAAAAACGAGGTACCTTACTGTAGCCGCGGGGATGTTTATATGATCAACGAGCGCTACGCCGAAGCGTTAGCTGAATACCGGGAGATCCACTATTTGAACCCGATGGCGGTGGCGGCCCTGCACGCCGGCGACTACGGGTTTGTCGAGTCGAAGCTGGCGGCACGGCGCCAGAATAGTGCCAGGTGGAGTGGTCTCCTGGGTGACCTCGCGGCGGCGCGCGGTCAGATTGACTCCGCCGCGCCGCTCTATGAAGAGGCCGTCGGGAGTTACTTCGCCGCTGGTCCGCTGCGGCCGTGGTACGGACTGTTGTCCGCCGCGCGGATCTACCTCGAACAGGGCCGTCCTGAGGATGTGCTGGAGCTTGGGAGCCGCCACGATCATCCATGGGCGGGAGGTCTGCGCGCGACGGCATACCTGCTGCTGCGCCGCGAGGCCGAAGCGGAAAAGGAGTTCGCCGCTCTACGCGCCTCCATTTCGCCGATCCTGGGCGAGTATGTGGCCGCCGAAACGATCGCGTTCCACCGTATGCTGGCGGACTCGTACGCCGGGCGCCGGAATCGGGTGATTGAAACGTGGTCTCGCCTGCCCCGCTCCTGGTGGAGTCTGTACGCGCTCGATGTTGGCCGGGCATACCTGAAATCCGGCGTGTTCGCCGAAGCGGAGCATCACCTCCGGCTTGCGAGGAAAGCCCAACAGGCCTACTTCATGAACGGTGACATGCAAGCGCAGCACAATCTCCTGACTTGGATGTTGGCCGGCTTCTACCTGGGCGAGGTGATGGAAAAGACCGGGCGGCGGATCGAGGCTGTTGCCTACTATCAGGAATTTGCAAAGCACTTCGAGAATTCGCCGGCTGCGCTGCCGCAGCTTGCAACTGCCCACGCGGTGCTCGGGCGATTTCGGCTTTCCGAGCGCGGCAAGCTGGTTTTCAACGACGACTTCGCCGGGGCCGCCGATCACGGCTCGCATGCGCAGCACATCCTCCCCTATCGCGATGCCATCTTCGAACTCTCATTTCGGATCGACGGTGCAGGGCGGTTCCAGTTGGGTCTCGCCGGCGAACAGGGTCTTCTCGCCAGGTTCTCGATAGATTCCGCGCACGTCATCCTGCAGGCCGTTCAATCGAACGATTTGGGCGCTTTGCGAATGGTCAATTTGGATTTCTCGAATATCGCGGTCGAGCCCGGAAAATGGCACAAGGCCGTTGTCGAAGCGCAGGGAAAGCGAATCGTCATGCAAATCGACGACAAACCCGCGGTCGCGGGCGAAAGCCCGGCGCTGGACGTGCAAAAGGCGAAGTTCGCTCTCTCCGTCGAGCGCGCGGGCGCCTCGTTCGAATCCCTGCGGATGTACGAAGTCGCGACAAAGTAGAACGCGGTTTTGCGCAGCGATAAAGTTTGCGCGGCAAACTAAACGGCGGGCGGATGTCCTATGATGGAGGAAAACTCTGCCATGCCGGGTAAACACAGTCCTCTTTTATTCCTCGCCGCCCTTGAAATCTGTCTCGGACAGACGCCCCACCGGCCCGCCATCTATTCCCTTTCCGGCGAGCTGCGGCCGCAAGTGATCCAGTTGGATAAACTCTCCGCCGGGTCAGCGTACAGCTTCCTATTCAGCGTCAATAACCTGCCTCCGAGCGCCCGCATCGCCGTCTCCATCACGGAAGCCGGCCGCGTCAGCCTCTCCAAGACCCTCCACGCCGGAGACGCCGATCTGTACGCGCCGATCCGCCCGCATGCCGCCGCCGCCCTTCGCATCACCGCCGAAGGAGCGCCCGCGGCGACCTACCGCCTCCAGATCAACCGCGTGCCCTTCGCCGCCCCCGGACACAACTGGCAGGACGCCGCCCCGATGTCCCTCGGTCAACTCATCGTCGCCTCCAACGACGAACTCGAGTACTTCCCTCTTCCCGGAACCTCGCGTAAAGCGATCGTCGAGACCCCCGCCGCCGATCACTGGTATCGCTTCGACTTCGACGCGCCCCGACCCAAGCTCGTCTTCTTCCAGCTCGAACTCACCGACCGCGACGATCTCCCGGTTGACGTCTCCATCTTCCGCGAGTCCGGCCGCAAACTCACGGAGTTCACCGACGGCCAGGATCCCGTCGCCATGCCGCACGAAGTCCAGGCCCTCCTCGGCAACAAGTTCGCGCCCCGCCTCCTGAAGGACCGCGGCACGTATTACGTCCGCGTACGCGCCAACCATCCCGAGTACAAACTCCGCACCCGCATCTATGAAGCACCGCCGTACGACGACCCGCACGACGCCGTCCGCACCGCCATCGACTACATCATGGGCGCGGGCGATTCGTGGTTCGCCAATACGCCGCGCCGCGGCGGAGCTTTCGACCGCGTCTCCGGCGTCCATCAGGAGACCTCGCTCTGCGTCGCCTGCCATGCCAGCCACTTCTCGCAGCGCGCCCAACTCTACGGGACGGCGAACGGCTACCCCGTCGTGCAGCGTCAGCAGCTCCAATTTCTCGAGGAGCGCTTCTACAACAATCCGCGTCCCTTCTACGGCTTCGAAAAGCAGTCCGCCGTCTGGTCGCGCGTCATCTCCGCGCCCGCCAACGTTCTCAGCCGAATGAGCGTGCTTACCAGCCTCTTCGAAGACAACGTCTCCGGCGTGCCCAAGCCCGCGTATCACGATGGACTCGCCGCCTACCTGAAGCTCTACTATTCCGGCCGCGATAAGCTGCCGCCCGACGAGACCAACGGCAACACTCCACTGGTCAGCGCGCACGAAGTCGCCTGGTATTCATGGAAGACCACCCGCGATCCCAAGCTCGCCGACATGATCTCGCAGGGCGACGTCAAAAACCTGGTCGACCTCTGCTATCAGACGCTCGCCCTCGCCGAAATCGATCCCACAAAATACGCCGCGCAGATCCGCGCCAATGCCGACCGCCTCCTCTCACTCCAGCGCCCGAGCGGCCAGTGGTCGATGCGCTTCGATCCTAAGGAGCCCGAAGTCGAATTCCAGACCGGCCACGCTCTCTGGGCGCTCTCCGCCGCCGGCATCCCGAAGGACAACCCGCAAGTCGCCAAGACCATCGCGTACCTGCTGTCTCATCAGACCTCCTTCGGCGGCTGGATGGACCCGCTGCAGTCCTTCGAGAATTTCAAAACGCCCTTCCGCGAAACGCAGTTCGCCGTGCTCGCACTCTCCAGCTACTTCCCGCTTGCAGGCCGTGAAAAGGGCTGGGATGCGCCGCCCCT
>JAOAPT010000740.1 GCA_025463045.1 Candidatus Solibacter sp. | reverse complement strand
TGCCAGCGAATATCGCCGGTTTTGTCGTCATATTCCCCAACCACATACGTATTCGTGGTCAGAATTGAAATCTTCCCGTCCGGCTTTCTGCGCAGACAGGAGTAGGAATCATTGATGGTTTGGGGTCCTTGCACGCAACCATTATAGCGCATTTATGTTACAGTTCTCGGGCGCACGTTGCTATGATGAGCGTTTATACCCGGATCGCTATGAAACCATTGGCTGTTCTCCTCGCACTTTGCGCCGGAGCGGCTGCCCAGCCGAATCCTCTCGTCCTCCCCGGCGGCCATGGACCGGCGCGCGCCAAGCGGGTCGTCCTCATTGCCGGCGATCAGGAGTACCGGTCCGAGGAGTCGATCCCCGCCCTCGCCCGCATCCTCGCCGAGCGCCACGGCTTCCACTGCACCGTCCTCTTCAGCGCCGATCCGGTCACGGCCCGCCCCGATCCGAACGTCATCGACAACCTCCCCGGCCTCGAAGCCCTGCGCCGCGCCGACCTCCTGATCCTCTTCGCACGCTGGCTGGAACTGCCCGACGCGCAGATGAAAGAGATCGTCGATTACACCAACTCCGGCCGTCCGATCGTCGCCCTCCGCACCTCGACCCACCCCTTTAACTACCAGAAACACAAGGACAGCCCCTACGCGAAATTCAGCTACAACAGCAAGGAATTCGCCGGGGGCTACGGTCGTCAGGTACTCGGCGAAACCTGGATCAATCACTACGGCGCCCATCAAAAGCAGAGCACCCGCGGCGTCATCGTCCCCGGCATGGAACGCCATCCCATCCTTCGCGGCGTGCACGACATCTGGGGCGAATCGGACGTCTACGAGATCAACTCGCTCTCCGGCGACAGCCAGCCGCTCGTCATGGGACAGGTCCTTTCGTCGATGGCGCCCGACTCCGCGCCCGACCCCGCGAAAAAGCTCATGCCGATCGCGTGGACCAAGTCCTACACCGGCGACAGCGGCAAGCCCGACCGCATCTTCACCACCACCATGGGACACGTGATGGATTTCCGCAACGAAGGCTTCCGGCGCATGCTGGTCAACGCCTGTTATTGGGCCATCGGCCTGGAGAAGAAAATCTCGGCCACCGCCAGCGTGGAATTCGTGGGCCCGTTCGACCCGCACCCGATCGGCGTACACAAAGTCACACCGTAAATCGATCGAGACTCATCCGCGCCGCCTTCATCGGCCAGACTCGGCACTCCTCGATCCGCGCCGTTCCCCCGCGCGCGAACGCCTCGATCCGCCGGTCGGCGCCGTCGGACGTCGTGAAGATCGCGGCCCGCCCGTCGCCCGTGAAAACCTCAATCACGCGCCGGTCGATGAAGACGCGAAGACGCAGCGGCAGCATCACGCCGATCCGCTTCCGCGCTCGCCCGGCGGTAATCACGCCGTCCTTCGCGTCGAACAGGATTTCCGTCTTGCCGCCGATCCGCAGCCCCACCGCGTTCGCCGCCCCCACACTCAACGTCGCCTCGATCTCCGCGCAATCGCCATCGCCGATCGAGACGGGGCTATCCGACAGCGCAACGCCCCCCAGCGAGCGTGGCTCACCGCGCAGCGTCGCAAACTCGGCCGCCGGCGCCTGCCGCAGAAATCCCGAGCCGTCGATCGACAGCACGCGCGGCATCGCCATGCACCCGTTCCATCCCATCGCCGGCTTCGTGTCCGTCTTGCCCCACAGCCAGAGCAGCGTGCGGCCGTCCGGTGCGCGCGAAATATTGCTCGCGTAAGACGCGCCGGGATCGAGCGTTCCGTGCGTCTCCGGCCTGAACCGCGCGCGTTCCAGGTCGAGGCTGCCGACGAAGTATTCGGTCGAGCGGTGCGGCGAAATCAGCAGCACCCACTTCGAGCCGAGCCGGAAAAGGTTGGGACACTCGATGTTGAAGACCTCCGACTCGCGATACTCGAACACCGTGCCGCGATACTTCCACGCCGTCAGATCGGGCTTCACCGCTTCGTACAATTCGACCGTCGCGCCACCGCCGCTCCGGCTTGCATCGTGGTTGCCGCCGCACACCATGTACGTCTTCCCGCCGTCCTGAAACAGAAACGGGTCGCGCCATTCGAATACATTCTGCTCGCCGTGGATCTTCTGACTCAGCACCGGATTCCCCGCGTATTTCTCCCACGCGATCAAGTCGTCGTCCAGCGGCAGCGCCATCCACTGCTCCGGTTCGCGCTTGCCGATACTCGTATAGAAAATCCGCGGACGGCCATCCGCAGCCGGCATCGCGGCACCCGAAAATACGTGCTCTTCGCCCTGTTCCTCAGAGGGCCAGAGCGCGATCGGCAGGTGCTCCCAATTCACCAGGTCGCGGCTGCGCGCGTGCCCCCAGTGCATGTGTCCCCACGTCGCGCCGTACGGGTTCACCTGGTAGAAGAGGTGATGCCAGCCGCGATAGAAGATGGTGCCGTTCGGGTCGTTGTTCCACTGTGCCGGCGGATGGAAATGGTACACGGGTCGCGCGGGGTCGCTCTCCGCTTTCGCAATGGCGTCGCGCATCGCTGCCATCGCTTTGGGAATCTGCGGCGGCACGCGCCCCTGTGCCATCACGGACCCCGCGGCAATCATCTGCGCGAGAGACATCTGCGAGAACGAGCGCCTCGTCATTCCGCTCTCCAGTTTCCCACCGCTTCGGACGTCCGTTGTGACTTAGGGCATAATTTTGCCATTTGGCACGATTATGCCCCATTGTCGTCGCCGCGTCGCACCGGTTCGGGGGCGGAGCGCCCTGGGGCCGAGTCCGATGGCGTGCAGAATCGCCCAGGCAGGGCAACGAAGACGGGTTTCGTAAACCGGCGTGACAATCGCCACGGGCCGACCGTCCCGGAGGAGAGATTTTCGATCTACACTGCGCCGTTACCCGCGATCTATCTGTCTGGAGACACGTCAACTTCAACGGCGGAGTGT
>JAOAPT010000728.1 GCA_025463045.1 Candidatus Solibacter sp. | reverse complement strand
TTGTAAATCGCATCCCCGTTCACCGGCGCGCCGATCCCCAGGTGATCCCAGTGCGCGCTATAGATGATGTACTCGTCCCTCAACTTCGGATCGCTCCCCTGGAACATGGCCGCCACGTTGCGCGTTTCGAGTTCGCGGATCCTCGATACCAGGTGTCCGCGAATCTGAATCCCGAGATCCATGGGACGGAAATCCGCGCGATCGCTCGCCCTCAACAGGTCGTCCACATTCTTCCCCGCGAGCGCCAGGAGTTTCTCGCCTGCCTCGCGCGTCACCCAGCCCTGCAGCGCGAGCGCCTGCCCGTTCGCCTCCAGTTTCACGAACGGCGCTTCCCTGCCCCACGAATTGCGCACCACGTCCCAGCCGTAGCTCGCCGTCGGAGTGGTGTGGATGATGATGCAGGCTTTCGCCCCGTGCCGCAGCGCCTCTTCATATTTGTAAACCCACCGGCCGTAGTACGTCAGCGCCCTCCCGTCGAAGAACTTCGGATCGCTCGACGGAGGCTCGTTCGTGAACAGCACCACGATCTTGCCCTTCACGTCGATGCCCCGGTAATCGTCCCAGCGGAATTCCGGCGCGGTGATCCCGTGTCCGACGAAGACCGCCTCGCCTTCGAACGTCGTGTCCGCCTGCTGCGTGCCGCTCGTGCCGACGAAATCGTCGCCCCACGCAAAGTCGACGCTCTTCCCGCCCGCCGCCGCCCCGAGCGTCGCTCCCGCCTGCGTTTCGATTCCGACCAGCGGGACTCTCTGAAAGTAACTCCCGTTCTCGCCCGCCGGCTTCGCCCCGGCCAGCGCCAGTTGCGACGCGATGTATTCCGTCGCCAGTTGCCCGCCCCGCGTGCCAACTCCGCGCCCTTCCATCAGGTCGGTGCTCAGGAAGCGCGTCTGCTCGCGGATGCGCTGCGCGGAGATCGCCCCGTCTTCGCCTGCTAACGGCAACACGCCAATCACCAGTATCCAGATAGACTTCAACATGATTGCAATGGTATCCTTGATCCTGAACGTAACACAGCGAAACCGCCTACAAGCAACCCCATGGATCGGACCCTGAGCCATCTTCGCGCCCTGGAGGCCGAAAGTATTCACATTCTTCGCGAAGTGGCCGCCGAATTCGAGCGGCCGGTGATGCTCTACTCGATCGGCAAGGATTCCTCCGTGATGGTGCGCCTGGCTCAAAAGGCCTTCGCGCCCGGCCCGCTCCCGTTTCCCCTGCTGCACGTCGATACTACCTATAAGTTCGGCGAAATGATCGAGTTCCGCGATCGTTTCTGCGCGGAAATCGGCGCCCGCCTGATCGTCCATACCAATCAGAAAGCGATCGACGATGGCGCCAGCCCATTCGCGCTCGGTACCCAGAAATGCTGCGGCCTGCTCAAGACCCGCGCCCTGCTCGACGCCTTGGCAGCCGGCAATTTTGACGCGGCCTTCGGCGGCGCACGGCGCGATGAAGAGAAGTCGCGCGCCAAGGAACGCGTGTACAGTTTCCGCGACGCCTTCGGCCAGTGGGATCCCAAGAATCAGCGCCCCGAACTGTGGAGTCTCTACAACAGCCGCATCGATAAGGGCGAAAGCATTCGCGTCTTCCCGCTCTCCAACTGGACCGAGCTGGACGTCTGGAATTACATTTATCGCGAGAACATCCCGATCGTGCCGCTGTATTTCGCCAAGCCCCGCCCCATGCTGGTGCGCGGCGGAAACCTGATCCCGCTGGAACACAACGCGCCGCTTCTGCCGGGCGAAAAACCGCAAATGGTGATGTGCCGGATGCGCTCCCTGGGCTGCACTTATTGCACCGGCGCGATTTACTCGGAAGCCGACACCCTGCCTAAAATCATCGAAGAGATGATTCAGGCACGCCGCAGCGAACGCGAAAACCGGATCATCGACCACGACCAGGAAGGCTCCATGGAGATCAAGAAACGCGAGGGCTACTTCTGATGATGGTGGAACGCGCCGGCGCCGAAACCGCCGAGTGGCTGGCCGCCACCGCCGAAACCGAACTGCTCCGCTTCAGCACCGCGGGCAGCGTCGACGACGGCAAGAGCACCCTGATTGGCCGCCTGCTCTACGATTCCAAAGGCGTGTACGAAGACCAGCTCGCCAGCGTCCGCAAGGCCACGCGCAATCTCTCCACCAACGGCCTGGATCTCTCCTTGCTCACCGACGGCCTGCGCGCCGAACGCGAACAGGGCGTCACGATCGACGTGGCGTACCGATACTTCTCTACGCCGCGACGTAAATTCATCATTGCCGATACTCCGGGCCACGAGCAGTACACGCGTAACATGGCCACCGGCGCGTCGACCGCGAATCTGTCCATCATTCTGATCGATGCGCGCTACGGCGTGCTGCCTCAATCCCGCCGCCACGCCTATATCGCTGCACTGCTCGGCATTCCACACCTGGTGGTCGCGATCAATAAGATGGACCTGGTCGAGTTCCGCGAGGAAGTCTACAACACGATCTGCGCGGATTTCCGTGCCTTCGCCGCCGGCCTGAACGCCGGAGAAATCACCTACATTCCGATCAGCGCGCTGGAAGGCGATAATGTCGTCACCAAGAGCGCCCGCACTCCCTGGTACCGGGGCCCTGCGCTGCTCGATCACCTGGAAACCGTGCCGATCGGGCACGATCACAACTTGGCCGATCTGCGCTTTCCGGTGCAGTACGTGATCCGCCCGAACCTGGATTTCCGCGGCTTCGCCGGCCAGATCGCGTCCGGTGTGATCCGCCGCGGCGACCCGGTCACCGTGCTGCCTTCCGGCCGCGCGAGCCGCGTCAAATCCATCGTCACCTGGGAAGGCGACCTGCCCGAAGCCTTCGCCCCGATGTCCGTGACAGTCTGCCTCGAAGACGAAGTCGATATCAGCCGAGGCGATATGCTCGCGCTGCCCGACAACCTGCCGCACGCCGGACGCCGCTTCGACGCGACCGTCGTGTGGATGAACCAGAAGCCGCTTGCGACCAACCGTTCCTACCTGATCAAGCACACCACCCAGGTGACGCAGGCGCGGATTCGCAAGATCCGCCACCGCATCGACATCCACACCCTGGCTCACCAGGACGCGACGGAATTGGAACTCAACGCGATCGGCGTGGTCAGCGTGGAAGCGCAGCGGCCCCTGTTTTTCGACCCCTATCGCATCAATCGCGGGACCGGCAGTTTCATCCTGATCGACCCGATCACCAATGAAACCCTGGGCGCCGGCATGATTCTCCAGCCGCACGCCAGTGCCGGATCAACCGGACGCGTCACCGACGCCGAACGCCAGGCTGCCCGCGGCCATGCCTCGCTCGCCATCTGCCTGCCCGTCGGCGACCCGGAACTCCCGTGGGCGCTCGAACGCCTTCTTTTCGACCACGGGTACGCCGTCCACGTGATCCAGAATCCGCTCGACCTTCGCGAAGCTGTCACCACCACGTTGGCGGCCGGTTTGATCGCGATCGTTCAACCGGAGGGCGACGCGGAAGCCGAGATCCTGAATATGGCGGTTCCGCGCGATCGCCGCGTCTCACCAGGCGTTGGAAACTTACCTTCGCACGAGAACGCTCACCAGATCTGGCAGGATCTGGAAAACGCCGGCCGCCTCGGGCATTCTCCTGATCCGCTAACTGGCGGAGCCGGAATTTAGAAATATAATTCCGGAAAATCCCGTATCTTTCCCGGCTCTCGAGTTCCGCTCATTTTTCCCATAAGCCATAAGAAACAGAACAGATGATAGCGGCAAGACTGTCCAGTATCGCTTTGACACATTAGTACTTGGGGTACCAATCCCCCAGTACCACATTTGGAAGCAGAGACCTTATTTTTGAATGCCTTGGGCTTTGACTCCCGGCTCGGCTATGGTACCATCCGTTGACGGCTTGTACTGGATGGTTATTCACAGGTCGGAGTTATTTGAAGTAAGCAAACTCGCAGGTAAGACAATTTACGGAGGAATTTACGCGCCAATGAGAATATCAAGAATATTAACACTGTCAGCCTTCGCCGGAATTATGGCACTTGGCTCGGCCAACGCGGGGCAGATTGCCCAGATCTCGGAACTCGGTGGACTGAACGATTTCACGATCACGAACAGTGGCACTGGTACCGTCACGCTCTCGGCCAGCAGCCAAGTCGGTTTTACGTACTCGGCCAGCATTTTCCCGCCGACCATCTT
>JAOAPT010000671.1 GCA_025463045.1 Candidatus Solibacter sp. | reverse complement strand
ATGAGACGCAAGGGCAGCGCCATCATCGAATTCTGTGTCGGCTCAGGCGTGCTGATGGCGGCGTTTTCAGGGGTTTTCGAACTCGGCTATACGTTCATCCAATACAACAAGCTGTTGACGGCCGCGGCACACGGCGCGCGCTACGCCGCGATCGTCCCCTATGATTCGGCAACGGCGAGCCCGTCGGCGGCGTACCTGTCGGCCGTCAGGAACATGGTCCTGTACGGGGATCCCGTCGCCGGCGCCACGGCCGTGGTGGGCGGTCTGACTTCCGCGAACGTATTGGTGGCCGTCACTTTCGCCAATGGAGTGCCGGGTTCGGTGTCCGTTTCGATCACGGGATACACGGTCAACGCGTTGTTCCGAACCCACGCGCTCTCGGGCAAGCCGAAGGTGACGTTCCCGTACCAGGGCGTCTGGGCTCCGGTTTAGGAGATCGGTTTAGGAGATGAAGATGCGGGCGAGACGGGGCAGCGCGATGGTGGAACTCTCGTTAGTCGGGACGCTATTCTTCGCACTACTGATCGGCATCATGGACATGGGGCAGTTCCTGTTTCTCCAGCAGGCCATGGTGGAGCGCGTGCGTACAGCGGCGCGATGGGGTGCGGTGACGGACCCGTCGAATACCAGCGCGATTCAGAATATGGTGCTGTACCTGCAGCCGGCGACACCGGTGAACGGTACGGCGTCCTTCGGCCTGACTCGGGCGATGGTGAGTGTGTCTACCGCCGATTCCGGGACTGATGATTACCGCCTGATCATTCGCGTTTCGGGGTATTCGTACAATCTGCTGACACCTTACCTCGCGGGAAGCTACAAAGGGGTGCCGATCTCCATGTCCGTCCCGTTGGGGCGCTATTAGCTTACTACATGATTGAGACTTCGGCGGTGCAGGTGCTTTCTTGCTTCCTTGCGGTTACCATGAGCCAACACACCGCGGTGCTCGGAACGTCGGGCACCATCGACATCGACGACACCAATCCTGATGCGCGCCCCATCAATTCCGAGGACCCGGCGTTCGCCGGGTAAGTACATTACGAATCCCGAGCATGTGAAAGAGATGTACGGGACGATGCACCTGGCGAACGGCAAGCCGGAGTTTTATCAGGTGGTGGTGAAGGTGGTGTTTCGCGCGCGGAGTCCCGTGCAACTCGAGTACGTGACGCACCGGGTGCTGAAGTAGAACTCCCGGGTCAATGCCGGTCGGCAGGCGTCCGTGCGCCGAAGCGGATGTCCATCATCGCATTCTTTTCGAACTGTACTTCCCCGCCGCGGGCGAACACGCTCGAATAGACGGACCAGGCCAGCCCGTAGTAGCCGAAGGCCATGCCGACATAACGGGAACTCTGCGAGATGGCGGCTCCGGCCAGTCCGAGGCCGAGACCACCGCCGAGAGTGCGGCCGGCGACGTTGGGATCGCCGCTCGAACCGCCGGCACCGTGATGGCCGGCGTCGTTATCGGCCGCGCGGCTGGCGAGCATCAACGAGATTACCGGCGCGATGAAGCGCGTCTTCGACTCCTTCGCCTGGACTTTGCCTTCCGGGTCGACGGAAACTTGCGCCCGGCCGCTGCCTTCGGCAGCCTGCAGGGTTGCCTGCGTTTTCAGGGATGCGGGCGCCCGGAACGTTGCGACATCCCGGGGCAAATCGATCTGGGGCAAATCGATCTTCTGGAAGTTGAAGCGCAGTTGCCCGGGCCGGTGGAACGAGCGAGCCTTTTTCGCCAATACCACTTCACCCGTGAGCCGGGTTCCTTCAGGGAGGACGAGTTGATGTTGCGGCGAAAACACAGGTGCGGTCAACACGGCTTCGACGGTCTCGCCCTGCTTAACGGAATCCGAACTCAACGCAGTGAGCAGGCGCAAATGGCCGACGCTATCCTGGGCGGGCTGCGTTCCCAGCGCACTAAGATCTTGCGGTTTGAGTACCGCGACGCCGAATTGGAGGGGATCGCCGAGGGAGGCATCGAAGCGAGCGCCGCGCCGCCAGTATTGCGGATGATAGGGGACTTTCGTCCAGAGCAGATCGATCAGCCGCTCCTTCTTGTCGGGTCCTCGGACGATATCGGCGAAACCGCGGGTTCGGGCGTTGAGCGCTCCATTGATCCGATCGCGGGCAGTCGTCTTCGCGGTTCCGAGAATGCCTCCGGTTGCGTTCTGCGGATGAGCCGCCTTTGTCTGCTTCTTCTTGGAGGGTTCGATGAAGATCGAATTGAGGCCGGGAGTCTGGACGGTATGGGTGGAGAGTTCCCGGCCATCGGGCAATCGCAACTCGGTGAACTCGATGAGGCCGCGGTGGAGAGGGGTGAAGTCTCCGTTGAGGATTGCAGTCACCCTCTGCCATTTGCCGACCGGTTGAGTGCGCGTTACCTTTCCAAGGGCGACGGTGCCGGCGGGGATCACTTCGCGGTCAAACGCGAATACAGATTCCAGGAGTTTGGCCTCGACGGGAGCGCCGGTACGCTTGGAGACGCGGTGAGTCAGGTACAAACGTAGGGGAGCGCCCGAGGGCACGGTTAGTGAGACTGTGGGGGCTCCCTCATCCGGCGCAGTTTGCGCTGCAACCGATGCGGGAAAGAGAAAGAACGCCGAAATCAGGAGGGTTCTTACGACTGGCATGGGACACCTGTAGGGCTCCATGCTACCACTTCAGGAAATAGAGAGTGCCTTGTCGTCGGTGTCTGGGAGAGTGCGGTGAACTCGCCGAAAACCCGTTCAATCCGCTTCAGAAATATTCTCTGCGCGATAACTGATTGCCTCTCAGGAATTTGCCTGCTGCCGTACTCCGCCGACGAGCCCGTTTCCGCGCCGACCGGTGTCGTACCATAAAAGCCGGTGTCGTACCATAAAAGGAGGAACCGATCTGCGCGATGCACGAACACACCGTCACGACCGGCGGATCCCATGCCGGGCCGCCCCCTCGCGATGCAGTTCTGCGTCACAACTTTTTCGGTAATCCGTATAACTCACTTGAGGTCAATCGCTTACAGGCTGGCCACAATCAGCTTCCCGGTCGGCGTTCTGCGTTACCCGCGCCGCAATCCGCGCCTGGACCTCGTGTTATAATTTGGTTTAACCCTTACTCTGTCCCCGAGGTAAACTCCACTTGGCATTAGTTGAAGGTTGCAAGCACGCGCTCGAAATTTCCATCCCTGCCACGGAAGTCGAGACCGAAACGAACCGCGTCGTTCTGGACGTGCAGAAGCGCGCGAAACTGCCGGGCTTCCGCCCGGGGAAATCTCCCGCGTCGATCATTCGCAAGCAGTTCGCCGGCGAAATTCGCCAGCAGGTGCTGGAAAGCCTGATCCCGGTCCACCTCCAGAAGCAACTCGAGCAGGAGAATCTGAACGTCGTCGGCACCCCCGACATCAGCGACGTTCATTTCCACGACAACGAACCGCTGCGCTTTAAGGCGACGTTCGAAGTCGTCCCCGAGATCGAACTCGGCGAGTATACGAATATCGAAGTGCCGTACCAGGACCCCGAGGTCACCGATGAAGACGTGACCAAGCGCATCGACGAGATCCGCGAGCAGAAGGCGCAGTACGTGAACATCGATCCGCGTCCGGTGGAAGAGGGCGATTTCGCCGTCGTCTCGCTGGAGAGCGTGGGCGGCGTGGAGGGCGATCCCGTCAAAACCGACGAGATGCAGCTCGAGATCGGCGCCAAGGAAACGTTCGAGGCGTTCAATGAGAATCTGCGCGGGCTTTCGCCGGGAGACGAGAAGGATTTCGAAGTCTCGTATCCGGAGGATTACGGCAGCGAGAAGCTGGCCGGCCGCACCGTGAAGTTCCATGCCGTCCTCAAGGGTTTGCGTAAGAAAGAACTCCCGGAACTGGACGACGATTTCGCGCAGGAACTGGGCGACTATCGCACGGTGGACGAGCTGAAGGAAGCGGTCCGCAAGGCGATCTTCTCGCAGCGCCAGTACGAGGCGCAGCAGGAAGCGAAGAATTCGATCGTCGACAAGCTGGTCGACACGCACGATTTCCCGGTGCCCGAAGTGTTCGTGGAACGCCAGATTCGCAATCGCGTGGAGCAGAGTCTGCGCGCGATGGCGGAACAGGGCGTGGACCCGAGCAAGCTGAAGCTCGACTGGGAGAAGGTTAAGGAAGCGCAGCGCGACAAAGCGATCCGCGAAGTGAGGGCGTCGCTGTTGCTCGGTAAAGTCAGCGATCGCGAAGCGATCCGCGCGACGCGCGATGAAGTGGACGCCGAAGTCGAGAAGGCGGCGCGGCAGCAGCGCAAGCCGGTCGCGGCGGTCCACATGGATTTCGAGAAAGACGGCACACTGGGCCGAATCGCCAGTCACATTCAAACCGACAAGACGCTCAACTTCCTGTTCGAACGGGCGCGAAAGACCGCAGAATCATAGACTGCGGAATCATAGACCCGGTGGGGCGCATCCAATATGACAGAACAACCTGTGACCGATTCACGAAGGTTAGTACACAGGATGCCCCCCGCCCACTTCAGGCAACATTGCTAAGAAAGCCCATTCAGGTGATAATGGAAACGAAAGAGAGTCTAAGTCTCTACTCTGAAGGCGTTGCGCCAGCGGTGGAAGAGGAGAAAACTGCGTGAAGCGTGCCGGATCCGATGATGCTTTACGGTGTTCGTTTTGTCACAAGAGTCAGGACGTAGTCGGTAAGCTGATCTCCTCCCCGAGCGACTATCCCCGTGCCTACATCTGCGACGAGTGTATCGCCGTGTGTAATTCGATCTTAGAAGACGACAAGGTCGAAGCCCCTTCCGGAACCCCGAATAAGATCCCCAAACCATTGGAAGTAAAAGAGTTTTTGGATCAGTATGTGATCGGGCAGGAAGCTACCAAGAAGAAGCTGGCAGTGGCGGTTTATAACCACTGCAAGCGGATTCACATGAACCGGATGCGTAACAGTGAGGTCGAGCTGCAGAAGAGCAATATTCTGCTGATCGGTCCGACTGGGACAGGGAAAACCCTGATGGCCCAGACGTTGGCGAAGATCCTGGACGTTCCGTTCGCGATCGTCGACGCCACCACGCTGACCGAAGCCGGGTACGTGGGCGAGGATGTCGAGAACATTATCCTGAAGCTGCTGCAGGCGGCCGATGGTGATGTGCAGAAGTGCCAGCAGGGCATCATCTATATCGACGAAATCGACAAGATCTGCCGCAAGGATGAGAATCCTTCGATCACGCGCGACGTGTCGGGCGAGGGCGTGCAACAGGCGCTCTTGAAGATCCTGGAAGGTACGGTTGCCAACGTACCTCCGCAGGGCGGCCGGAAGCATCCGCACCAGGAATTCACGCCGGTGGACACCACCAACATCCTGTTCATCTGCGGCGGCGCGTTCGTCGGCCTGGAAAAGGTGATTGCGCGGCGCACCGGCAAGAAGTCAATGGGCTTTTTGCAGGAAGAGGAAAAGACCACGGGGATGCGCAACACGGGCGTCAGCGGACGGCGGGATATTGACCTGCTTACGCAGGCGCAGCCGATCGACCTGATCAAGTTCGGGTTCATCCCGGAGTTCATCGGGCGACTGCCGGTGAGTGCGGTGCTGGAAGATTTGGACCGGTCGGCGTTGATTCAGATTCTGACCAAGCCGAAGAACGCCATCATCAAGCAGTATCAGAAGCTCTTCGAGTTCGAAAATGTCCGCCTCAAATTCAGCGACGAAGCGACGGAAGCGATCGCGGACCTCGCCATGGAACGCAAGGTGGGCGCGCGCGGCCTGCGCATGATCCTTGAAGACCTGATGCTGGATCTGATGTACTACCTGCCTTCGTACAAAAAAGTGCGTGAGTTCCAGGTCACCAAGGAAATGGTGCTCTCGCAGAAAATCAGTCTTACAATATTAGAAAAGGCCGGTTAAGAACAGCTTTCCTTAACAAACCGCGCAAAACCTGGGCACAGGGGATGATTGATACCTCCTGGGGAGAATAATGCTTACTTCAAAGGAAAAATCCGATACAAAACGTCTGCCGATGATGCCCATTCGCGACGTGGTCATCTTTCCGTACATGATGACCCCCTTCGTGGTGGGACGCGAGTCGAGTGTGCGGGCGTTGGAAGAGGCGATGGCTGGCGACAAGAAGATCTTTCTCGCCACGCAGCATGACGCCTCGATCGATGAACCAAAACCTAACGAGATTTACAGCGTCGGCACGATCGTCAACATTGTCCAGAGTCTGAAGCTCCCGGACGGCAACATCAAAGTACTGGTGGAAGGCGTGGAACGCGCCAAGGTAGTTTCGGTCGCCGACGACGAAGGCTTCTTCCGCGCGACGGTGCGCACCTCCTCGTATCGCGTGGAGACCGGGCCGCAGCTCGACGAGCTGATCAGCCGGGTGACCGGGCTGTTCGAGCAGTACGTGAAGCTCAGCCAGAATCTGAATTACGAGACCATGGTGGCCGCGATCCGCGTCGACGAGCCGGGCAAACTGGCCGACACTGTGGGCGCGAATCTGCAGCTGACGATCGAAGAGAAGCAGGAACTGCTCGAAATCTTCGATCCCATCGACCGCTTGACGCGGGTCGCGGAGATGCTCGATATCGAAATCGAGAAGCTCAATGTCGACCGCACGATTCAGGGCCGCGTGAAGCGGCAGATGGAAAAGGCGCAGAAAGAGTATTACCTCAACGAAAAGATCAAGGCCATCCAGAAGGAACTGGGCCGCGGCGAGAAGAGCGAAATCGATGAGCTGAAGCGGCGCATCGAGGAAGCGGGCATGACCGCCGACGCGCAGGAGAAGGCGATGGCGGAGTTGAAGCGGCTGGAGAACATGCCGCCTATGTCCGCCGAATCCACCGTCAGCCGGAATTATCTCGACTGGCTGCTGGCTGTGCCGTGGAAGAAGAAGTCCAAGGAAATTCGCGATCTGAAGTTCGCCGAAGGCGTGCTGGAAAGCGACCACTACGGGCTCGAAAAAATCAAAGAGCGCATCCTCGAATTCCTCGCGGTGCGGCGCCTGGTGAAGAATCCGAAGGGCAGCATTCTCTGCTTCGTCGGACCTCCCGGCGTGGGTAAGACTTCGCTCGGCATGTCGATTGCGAAGGCCACGGGACGCAAGTTCGTCCGCATGTCGCTCGGCGGCGTGCGCGATGAAGCCGAAGTGCGCGGCCATCGCCGCACGTACATCGGCGCGCTGCCCGGACAGATCATCCAGATGATGAAGAAGGCGGGGACACGCAACCCGGTCTTCATGCTGGACGATGTCGACAAGATGTCGATGGACTTCCGCGGCTACCCGAGTGCGGCACTGCTCGAAGTGCTCGACCCGGAACAGACTTTGATGTTCGTGGATCACTACCTGGATGTGGAGTACGACCTGAGCCAGGAATTCTTCATCGCCACGGCGAACGTGATGCACACGATTCCGGCGGCGCTGCAGGATCGCATGGAAGTCATCCGGCTTTCGGGCTATACCG
>JAOAPT010000654.1 GCA_025463045.1 Candidatus Solibacter sp. | reverse complement strand
ATCATTCGCCAAACCGCGCATGAACCCGATGATTCCCATCTTTGTAGCGATATAGTGGCTCATGCCGGGTATGGCCAAGCCGACCATGTTTGACGATATGCCGATGAAACGGCCCCACCGCTTCCTTCTCATCGCCGGCATAAAGTACTTCGCGCTCAGAAACTGTGCGTCCAAATTGGTCGCCATCGTCTTTCGCCAGGTCGGCAGATCTAGTTCGTCTATGGAGCGATTTAGAAAATACCCAGCATTGTTCACAACGATATCCACGTCCCCCACATCCCGGCTCTTGACCGACACCGAGCGCCAGTCCTCTTCTTGCGTCACGTCCAGTTGAAATGCGTGGGCCGTTGGGCCACTCTTCTCTACCGTTTCGTTCGGAGGGGTGAGGTCGGTCGCGACCACCTGTGCGCCTCGTTCCGCCAATGCCACTGCGATCGCTTGGCCTATACCTTGGGCCGCGCCGGTGACCAAGGCCACTCTCCCCTCGTGCGTTTTTGTTGAGATTTTCATTGGCATCAACGCTCCCGGACCGCCTTGAGAGCTGCCGTCCACCAGGTCAGGTCGTCGATCATGACGTTGGCTTGCTTGTCCAGTTCGGCGAGGCCCTTGTTTACGTCCCCACCCTGGAAATGTGCCCAAAGCGTCGCAACGGGAATGTGAACAGATGACCGAGTGGGTGCCATTTGAATATCGATTGCCGTCTCGCGAAGCTGCTGGACGGCGCGCGCACCCATGGCACTTCCGTAGCTCACAAACGCAGCAGCCTTGTGGTTCCAAGACGACGCGCATCAATGAGCGCTACAGCGTGCAGTTCCGGATGGAATGCTTCAATGTGATGAATTCGTTTTTCGTGAACACGCTGCAATTCAATAACGATCCGACCAACGCGAACTTCGGATCGATTCTCAAGGCGACGGTGAGCGCGCCGCAATCGAACTACCCGCGGCAGATCCAGCTGGGCGTGAAGTTCCTGTGGTAGCGCCGGGCAATCATCTCGCCGGCACCTTGGCGTTCAACTCCTCGAACCAATTGAGCACCACATTGATCTGGCGGGGGATGGCGCGAGGGTCGGGGCGGAGGATCAGGAGGCGGCGGCCATCGGGGGCGACAGCGTAGCCGGCGTGATTGCTATAGCGGCCGTAGAGGGCGGGGATCTCGAAGAGTTTGCGGGACTCGCCGACGGCGGTTGGGCTCACGGGGACGGCGAAGAAGGCGTCGCCGCGGCGGTAGAAGAGTTCCTTGCCGTCAGGGGACCATTTCGGTTCGCTGCCGCCCTGAGAGGAGACGGCCATGGTGGTCGCGGCGTTCGCGGTGGCGCGGAGGTAGACTTCGTTGCGACCGGTTTCGTCGGAGACGTAGGCGACCTGGCGGCCGTCGGGGGAGAACTGGCCGTCGACCTTACCGGCGGGGCTGACGAGGAACGGGGCAACGGTGCCGTCGCGCGACAGAGTCCAGAGGTCGGCGCCGTTGCCGGTGGCGCGCGAGCGTTCGCTGAAGAGGAGCGTTCCGTCGGGAGCTTCGGAGAGGGGGAACTGCGTGCCTTTGCGGGCGAGCAGGCGGGTGGCGGGGCCGCCGCCGGCGGAGACTGCATAGAGATCCCAATCGCCGGAACGGTTCGAGCCGAAGATGATGCGGGCGCCGTCGCGGCTCCAGAGGGGGAGTTGCGAGGTACCTTCTTTATCCGACGTGAGGCGCATGGTGGTTCCCAGGCGCAGGTCGCGCACCCAGACGTCGTAATCGATCGTCATGACGACGCGATTGCCATCGGGCGAGAGCGCGGGGTCGGCGATCGACTGGGACTTGTCGGCGAGCGGCGTGATGGCGCCGGTGCGATCGATCCAGGAGATGACGCTCAGGCTGGGATCGCCAGGAACATAGATCAGCGTGCCGTTATCGGAAACGGCGAACCAGGAGGTGGAGACATTCTGGGAACCGAAGACGTCCTCGATGACAGAGGTGATGGCACGGACTTCGCGCGGCTTCGCGGGATCGAAGGGCGCGGCGGTGACACCGTGAAGACCGGAGGCGAGCAGGTGGCCGGAACGGGCGTAGACGGAGGCGCGCAGGTTGGCGGAGACGCGGGTCAAGCTTCCAGTGGAGGGAGAGAGAAGCACGGCGCCGTTGGCATCCATGTTCTGACCGCCCCACACAGAGAAGAGTACCGAGTGGGTATCGAAGAGGTATTGCGGCCAGACGTGAGCGTAGCCTTTGCCGGCTTCGTCGGGTTCGGTCAATTTCCGGGGCTTGCCGCCGGATGCGGGAATGCTCTGGATGCCGGCCGAGAGCGCGGGCGCGTAATAGATGGTGTCGTTCTCGCCCCAGGCGGCGCCGATCGGGATGTAGGAGGCATCGGCGATGGCGACGGGCGTACCGCCGGTGCGCGAGGCGATCATCATTTTTCCACGCGCGAAGAAGCCGATGCGGGAGGCGTCGGGGGAGAAGAACGGGAGGCGGGCGCCTTCGCTATCGGGGAGTTCGGTGGCTTCGAAGCTGTTTAACGAGCGGACGTAGACGCGCGTGATGCCGTCGCCGGAGCGCGCGGTGTAGGCGATGAAGCGTCCGTCGCGGGAGATGACGGGCGCGCCGCCGGTGAGCACCTGGCCGGCGGGAAGTGGAATGGCGAGACGCGTCACGCCGGACGAGGGGCGATCGCGGAAGAGCGGAGCGAGCCAGATCGCGGCGGCAAGTAGAGCGGCGGAGGCGAGGGCCACGGCGGGCCACACGGCGCGGCGGCGCGGGGAAGCGGCGGCAGGCGGGGCGGGCGCGGGTGGCGTGAGGATATCGGGACCGCTGAGCAGGATGCGCGCTTCGCCGATGTCGCGGAGGCGAAGCTTGGGATCGCGCTCCAGACAGCGTTCGAGCAAGCGGCGCACGGCGGGCGGAGTGTTGGGCGGCAGCGATTGCCAATCGATGGGGGCGCGGAGGACGCTGGCCAGGGTATCGGAAACGGTTTCGCCGCGAAAGGGAGTGACGCCGGTGAGCAGTTCGAGGAGGACGACGCCGAAGGCCCAGATGTCGGCCCGGCGATCGACGGTCGCGCCGCGCGCCTGCTCGGGGGCCATGTAGGCAGCGGTGCCGAGGATCATTCCGGCCTGCGTCATTTCGAGCGAGAGGGTTGGCGAGAGCGTGGGGGCGGGGGCGGCGGAGCGGGAGACGTCGTCGCTGGCTTTCGCTAGGCCGAAATCGAGGAGCTTGACGATGCCGTCGGCGGTGACCTTGATGTTGGCGGGCTTGAGGTCGCGGTGGATGACGCCCTTCTCGTGCGCGGCCTCGAGGCCGGTGGCGATCTGGCGGGCGTAGGCGACGGCGGTGTCGATGGGGAGCGGTCCTTTCAGATCGCTGCCTTCGACGAGTTCCATGACGATGGCGCCCTGCTCGACGCCGTAGATCGCAGCGATGTTGGGATGGTTGAGGGAGGCAAGCAGTTGGGCTTCGCGCTCGAAGCGCGCCATGCGGGCGGCGTCGCCGGCGAAGGCGGGCGGGAGCAGCTTGACGGCGACTTCGCGATTCAACCTGGTGTCGGTCGCACGGTAGACAGCGCCCATGCCGCCTTCGCCGAGTTTGGCCGTGAGGCGGTAGTGTCCGATGGAGGAAGTGGGAGACATGGCGCTTAGGCGAAGGGCATCATACCACTTTCAGAATGCGGTGAGCCCGCGGAAGTTCGTGCAAGGCAGGCGCGTGCGACTCTATCTGAAACTGGGAATCGCTCTGTGAATCGCCTTTTAGGGAGGAGTGACACTCATGAAATACTCCGTCGAACCGTGGTTCTGGGGAGACTTGACGATTCGCCACGTTCCTGGAAAGTCGGGCGATATTCTGAGGACGCGCCCGGTCAAGTTCGATGGCACGTTCACGCTGAACGGACCCTTTGCACTGACGAACGTGAGCGCCGGTCCGCCATTGCCCGATATCGAAGTGATCGCGCGAGACGATGCCACGGGCCGCTCGGTCGCGCGGTCCACTTCGGCACGGCCGTTCGTGGTTAGGGTAGGACCTTAACGCGCACGTTGCGGAATTCGACCAGCGTGCCGTGGCCCAGAAATCCGATGTGGCCCGAGGGACGGGCGAGGCCGGGATGGCGCGCCAGGACCTTCGCCTCTTTCACGATGTCGAGGTTGGCGTCGAGGATGATCACGCCGTTGAGGGTGACTTTGATGCGGCGGCCATCGGCGACGATCTCTTCTTCGTTCCACTCGCCGACCGGTTTGCGATAGCCGGTGCGGGCGGGGATCACGTCGTAGACGGAGCCGTGATATTGCTCGGGGCGGATCTTGCCCTGGTAGACCTGATCGCCATCATCGAGGACTTGGATTTCCATGCCCTGGTAAGCGGCATCGCCTTCGTAGGGGGCGCGGATGCCGATGCCGTTGTTGGCGCCAGGGGTCAGCTTGAACTCGAAGCGAAGGGCGAAGTTGGCGAATTCTTTTTCGGTGAAGAGATTGCCGCCGCCGTCGGCGGGGCAGACGATCTTGCCGTCCTGCGCGAGGTAGCCGGGGCCGCGGCCGCCGACGAGTTTCCAGCCATTCAGGGTCTTGCCGTCGAAGAGCGGAGCGAAGCCGGGCTCGTCGGCGGCGAAGGCGAGCGGAAGAGCGAGGATTAGGGCAATCGCGATCTTGTGCACAAGATGAGTTTACCGCTGGACGCCGCGTAAATCTTTAGCCGCCGATGAACGCCGGTCAACGCCGATGAAACATACCGACCCTACATTAATTCGCCGTGGCGGACTTGGCGGCGGCGATCTCGACGATGTCGGCCTTCGTGCTGTCGACGAACGCCATCACCTGCTCGCGCTCCGCGGTGGGGACGGCAAAGGCGTCGAGGGTCGCGGTCAAGTGTCCGAGGAAGGCCTGCCAGTCCTCCTCGGAGATTCGCATGCCTTTGTGCGACGTCGTCATGTCGCGGCCGGTGTAGTACATTGGGCCGCCGGCACTTTGGCAGAGGAAATCGACGAGGAGCTGCTTCTCGCGCTGCATTCCGTCTTCGCCGCGGTGCGCCCAGAAGCGGCCCAGACGCTCGTCGGAGATCAGACGGGGAAGCAGGTTATCGGTCACCGCCGCGATCGCGTCATAGCCGCCCAGGCGGGTATACAGACTCTTTTCGTCGCTCATAATTTATCCTCCCTATGTTCCACGATATCGCATCGGAATATACTGAGCGTGTGAATATATCGCGGCGGGCGTTTGTAGGTGCGATGGCGGCGGCGCCGTTAGTGGCGGCCGACGATCCATGGATTCCGTTGTTCAACGGGAAAGATATGGAGGGCTGGCGGCCCAGCGAGAACAAGGCGTCGTGGAAGGTGCGCGACGGACAGCTCTCGCCGGAAGGGCCGCGGTCGCATCTGTTCTATACGGGACGCGAGTTCAAGAATTTTGAACTCGAAGTGGAAGCGCTGGCGCACCCGGGATGTAACTCGGGCGTGTACTTCCACACGGCGTACCAGGAGACGGGTTTCCCGATCAAGGGCTTCGAGATCCAGATCAACAATACGGCCACGGGCGAGGGCACTTACAAGGAGCGCAAGAAGACCGGGTCGTTGTACGGGCTGCGCAATGTGTACAAGCAACTGATCGCCGACGACCGCTGGTTCAAGATGCACGTGCTGGTGCGCGGGAAGAATGTGCAGGTGCGGCTCGACGGCATGCTGGTGGTGGATTACACCGAGCCGACGCCGCCCGTGATCCCGGATGGCATGGAGAAGGAGCGCTTTCTGGATCGCGGGACGTTCGCGCTTCAGTGCCACAACGAGGGCAGCCTGGCGCGGTTCCGCAGCGTGCTCGTGCGTCCGCTGCCGGACGATGCGACGGCGCCGGGAGCGGTGGCGCCGGTGGTGGACGAGTCGTTCCGCAAGGTGATCGACGTGGGGCGGCACAACTACCCGATGGTGGATTATCACGTGCACCTGAAGAGCGGCCTGACGCTCGAG
>JAOAPT010000635.1 GCA_025463045.1 Candidatus Solibacter sp. | reverse complement strand
TGGGCTTCGAGGCGTGGCTCTGCGGCGACCGGCGCGATGGTTTGCGGATGAACGTCAAAATGTTCGCGGGCGATAGCGTGCTGGCTGACGATACCTACCAGGTGATCGCGAATGAGGTACACCGCCGGATCGCGCTCTCCGACCCGGGCATCGACGATTACCGCAACGAATTGCTGTGGAGTCCGCACCATCCGATGCTGATCCGGGCGGAGATCAAGCTATGGGGGGATCGCGGAGAGTTGATCGATTCCGCCGAGAGCTATGCGGCGCTGCGTTCGATTGGCGTGCAGGGCGATAAGTTCGTGCTCAATGAGCGGCCGTTCGAGCTGCGCATGGTGCTCGACCAGGGTTACTGGCCGGAATCGGGCCTGACGGCGCCGAACGACGACGCGTACCGGCTGGACGTGGAACTGGCGAAGCAGATGGGCTTCAACGGCGTGCGCAAGCACCAGAAGATCGAGAGTCCGCGATATCTGTATTGGGCGGACGTGCTGGGGCTGCTGGTATGGGAGGAGATGCCGAGCGCGTACCGGTTCACCAGGACGTCGATCGAGCGGCTCACGCGCGAATGGACGGATGCAATGGGGCGCGATGCGAGCCATCCGTCGATCGTGGCGTGGGTGCCGTTCAACGAGAGCTGGGGCGTTCCGGATCTGCCCTCCAGCCCCGCGCAGCGCCACTACGTGCAGGCGCTGTACCATCTGACGAAGACGTTGGACCCGACCCGGCCGGTGGTGGGCAACGACGGGTGGGAGAGCGTGGCGACGGACATCGTCGGCATTCACGATTATGACGAGCAACCGGCGCGGATCGCGAAGCGGTACGGTGTGGCGGAGATTCCCCAGTTGTTCAAGAAGGAGCGTCCGGGCGGACGGCTGCTGACACTGGACGGCCAGGTGCTCGAACAGCCGATCATGCTGAGCGAGTTCGGCGGGATCGCGTATTCGCCGCAGGATCACACCTGGGGATATTCGCGGGCGGAGAGCGCGGAAGATTTTGGACGGCGGTACTTGCACCTCATGCGCGTGATCCGCTCGCTGCCGGTGATCGCGGGCTTCTGCTACACGCAATTCACCGACACTTACCAGGAAGCGAACGGGCTGCTGTATGCGGATCGGCGGCCGAAGATCCCGATCGAGGAGATCGCGCTGGCGACGCGTGGGGCACAGAGTGCGCGAGAGCATCAGCTGGAGTGGGAGTGGCGCGAGCGGCTGATGAATAATCAGCGGCAGCAGGCGAGTCCGGTCGACGAGCACCTTGCGAAACAGCCATGAGCTATGATTTCGACCGGCGCGGGAGTGCCGCATCTTGCTGTATGCGCGGCGGAAGCGCCGCACGTTGTTGTAAGCGCGGCGGGAGCGCCGCACGTTGCTGTAAGCGCGGCGGGAGCGCCGCACCTTGTTGTCAGCGCGGCGGGAGCGCCGCATCTTGCGGTATGCGCGGCGGGAGCGCCGCACGTTGTCGTCAGCGCGGCGAGAGCGCCGCACCTTGTTGTCAGCCCGGCGGGAGCGCCGCATCTTGCTGTATGCGCGGCGGGAGCGCCGCACGTTGTCGTCAGCGCGGCGGGAGCGCCGCACGTTGTTGTCAGCGCGGCGGGAGCGCCGCATGTTGTTGTCAGCGCGGCGGGAGCGCCGCACATTGTCGTAAGCGCGGCGGGAGCGCCGCGCTATGACTCCACTCTTCCGATCATTTTGGATTGGTGGATTCGAGTGCAGCAGCCAGATCAATTCCGCCGGTGCGCGGCTCGACATGAGTGCGGCGCTGCAGCACGATCTGTATGCAGCGGACGATTATCGCCGCCTCAAGGAGGTCGGGATCGCGACCGCGCGCGACGGCCTTCGCTGGCACCGTATCGACCGCGGGGGAGCGCTCGATTTTTCCACGTGGCTGCCGATGCTGGAAGCGGCGCGGCGCGAGGGCGTGCAAGTGATCTGGGATCTGTTTCACTATGGCTGGCCTGAGGGATTGGATTTCTTCTCGGCGGATTTCGTGAATCGTTTCGCGCGGTTCGCGGGCGAGGCGGCGCGACTGCATCGCGAACACACCGATGAGACTCCGTTCTTTTCTCCGGTAAACGAGATTTCGTTCTTCACCTGGGCCGCTTCGCGCGATCTGATGTTTCCGTATGCGCACGGGCGCGACGGCGAAATCAAGCGGCAACTGGTGCGGGCTAATATCGCGGCGATCGATGCCATCCGCGCGGTGACGCCCGATGCGCGGTTGATCTCACCGGAGCCGCTGATCCACACCGTGCCGCCGAAACGCAGTCCACGGCGCCGCGCACCGGCCCGCCAGCAAAACGAGAGTCAGTTCGAGGCTTGGGACATGCTGGCGGGACGCGCTGCCCCGGAGCTGGGAGGCGCGGAACATTACCTCGACGTTGTCGGCCTGAATTTCTATGCGGCGAACCAATGGCAGGTTCCGGGCGGACGTAAGCTGCACTGGGATGCAGGTTCGGACGATCCGCGTTGGATGCCGCTGCACAAGCTGATCGCAGGCGTGCACGAAAGATACAAGCGACCGCTGTTCCTGGCGGAGACCAGCCATTATGGGATTGGCCGGGCTCCCTGGATCGACGAAACGGCCGCGGAATGCGCAGAGGCGCTGCGTTTGGGTGTGCCCTTCGAAGGGATCTGCCTGTATCCGATTCTGGACCGCTTCGACTGGGAAGACCGTCGCCATTGGCACAACAGCGGCCTGTGGGATATGCGTCGGGCACGCGACGGGCATTATATCCGCACGCTCAATGAAACCTACGCCGAGGCACTCAAGAGGGCGCAGATACTACTTCCGCCGCAAGGCTGTCCCCACATCTGAATTCTCGCGCACACTGGCCGAATACCTGCATTAAAAGAGGTGTACAACCTACGCCGACACTTCAACGGCACATAGTTTCATTTCAGCCAGAGAGGATTGAGATGCAGAAGGATTGTCCTATTATTACGTTCTCCCACTTACGTTGGGACTTTGTTTATCAGAGGCCACAGCACCTGCTATCCCGCCTGGCGGCCACGCGGCGCGTGATTTTCGTTGAAGAACCAGTGCTTGGATCAGGTCAAAAACCCGAATGGAAGTTCTCTACGCCATCGCCGGGCGTTTTGGTCTGCCGGCCGCACACGCCTTCCTCCGCGCCAGGATACAGTGCAGAACAGTTACCTTACCTCAGGCAACTTTTGTATGAATTGATCGAACTGGAGCAACTGGATCGCTACCTGATTTGGTTTTATACACCGATGGCGATGCCGCTAGCGGAGGGACTAAGGCCGATGGCAGTGATCTACGATTGCATGGACGAGCTGTCGGCGTTCCTCAATGCGCCGCCCGAGTTGCTGGAACGCGAGACCGCGCTTCTGAAGACGGCGGACCTGGTGCTGACGGGCGGAGAGAGTCTGTACCGCGCGAAGAAGAATCGGAACGCCAACGTACACTGTTTCCCGAGTAGCGTGGACGCCAAACACTTCGCCGCCGCCGCAAACGGAATGCAGGAGGCGGCGGACCAGGCCGACCTTGCACATCCACGGCTCGGCTTCTTCGGCGTGATCGATGAACGGCTCGATGTGCCGCTGCTGCAGGCGATGGCGGAGGCTCATCCGGAATGGTCGATTTGCATGGTAGGTCCGATAGTGAAAATCGATCCGGCGACCCTGCCGCGATCGTCGAGCATCCGGTATTTCGGGCAGCGCACGTATCAGCAGCTACCCTCCTACATGAAGGGCTGGGATGTCTGTATGCTGCCGTTCGCGCGCAACCGCTCGACGGAGTTCATCAGCCCGACGAAGACCCTGGAGTATATGGCGGCGGGCAAGATGATCGTCAGTACGCCGATTACGGATGTCGCCGAACAGTATGGCGACATCGTGTACCTCGGCGGCACGCACGAGGAGTTTATCGCGGCTTGCGAACAGGCGCTGAGCGCGAGCCGGGAGGAGCGCGTAAAGCGACAGCAGGGAATGCGCGAAGTGTTGAGCCGGACCTCGTGGGACGCGACGGCGGCGAAAGTCAACGACTTGATCGATGGCGTGGTGGAAGCGAAGCGTGCGCGGCATCCGGCGCGTTCGAGCGCGGATACGGTCGTGATCGGCGCGGGGCCGACGGGGTTGAGCGCGGCGTACCATCTGGGCGAAGACAGCATTCTGATCGAGCAGAATAAACGCGTCGGCGGGTGGTGCCGCTCCATCGAATCGAACGGATTCACGTTCGATTTCGCGGGGCACATCATGTTTTCGAACGATCCGTACGTGCACGAACTCTACGAGATGCTGCTCGGCGAGAACGTTCACTGGCAGGATCGTGAAGCGTGGATCTACAGCAAGAAAGTTTACACGCGGTATCCGTTCCAGGGCGCACTCTACGGCCTACCGCACGACGTGATCAAAGAGTGCATCATGGGCGCGATCGAGGCGCACAACGGGAAGAGTTCAGCGCCCACACCGGCGGCTTGCAATTCGGCGGTGAAGGATTGCTGTGCCGATGGCATTCTGGAGGCGTCGGCTCCGCTCGCGCAGCATTCCGGCGCGCCGCGCAATTTCGAAGAGTTCATCTACAAGGTATGGGGCCGCGGCATCGCCAAGCACTTCGCGATTCCGTACAACCGCAAGCTGTGGGCGGTGCCCCTGACCGAGATGGAGACGAGCTGGCTGGGCGGACGCGTGCCGCTGCCGAATCTCGAGGAGATGATCGAGGGCGCGCTTTCGCCGGTGCCGAAACCGATGGGGCCGAACGCGCGCTTCGGCTATCCGCTGCGCGGTGGATTCCAGCGGCTGATGGACGGCTGGCTGCCGCACCTGAAGGGCGAGGTGCGCACGAGTACGCGAGTGGAGCGGGTGGAGGCGGAGCGGCACCGGGTGACGCTCGATAGCGGAGCGGAGATCCGCTACAACCAGTTGGTGAGCACGATGCCTTTGCCGGTGCTGATCCGGCAGATCGGCGACGAAGCTCCGCGCGAGATCCGCGAAGCGGCGGCGAGCCTGCAGCACGTATCGGTGCGCTGCGTGCATATCGGGGTGGGCCGCGAGAACCTGACGGAGAAGCATTGGATCTACTATCCCGAGGACACGGTGTTCCATCGTATTTTCGTCCAGGGGAATGCGAGTCCGCACTGCAATGCGAAGGGTGGATTTGGACTGACGTGCGAGATCACTTACTCGCCGCACAAGCCGCTTCCGGCGGAGGGCGAGGACTTGATCCGGCGGTGCATCGAGGACTGCGTAAAGGTGGGGATCATCCGCGCGGACGATCCGATTCTGACGGCGGTACAGGTGGACATGCCTTTCGCGTACGTGGTCTACAATCACGGGCGCGCGAAGGCGGTGGCGAAGATCCGCGACTGGCTGGCCGGGCACGATATTCTGCTCGCGGGCCGTTACAGCGAGTGGGAGTATTACAACTCCGACCACGCGTTCATCGCGGGGAAGAAGGCT
>JAOAPT010000632.1 GCA_025463045.1 Candidatus Solibacter sp. | reverse complement strand
GCTGATGGTGAGTTTCGGCAGCACGCGCCAATCGTCGTTCACGAACAGGCCGGCATCCGTCTGACTGACCTTCGCGAGTGGCGTACCGCCGTTCATCGTAAATACCGCAGGACGCCCAGCCTGGTAGTCGGCCAGCGTATAGAACGTGAAAGTGCCGGCGAAATTGTTGACGGAAAGATCGGCGAGCCGCGATTGCCGCACGCGCCCGCCCCACTTCAGCATGTGCCGGCCCTTCGTGTACGTGGAGAGGTTGGTGAGTTCCCAGTTATTGCCCGAGCTGCCCGAATTGCCCACGGTCGCGCCGCCGCCGTTAAACGCGCCTTCAACGTTGATGCCAGGCGCGATCTGTCCTGCATAGGCCTGGGACGCGGCGCGCAGATACTGAAATCGCGTTTCGTTGATGCCGCGCGGACTCATCATCGCGGTCTCGGTGATCTGCACGGCGTGCTCGCTCTGCCGCTCGTTATAGGCGCGCGAGGCGAGATTGAAATCGCCCGCTCCCTGGTTGTCGTTCGCCGTCTTCAAGTACTGATAGCGGACCACCAGCGTGTTCTTCGGCGTCAGCGAAATGTCGAGCCGCGCGCGCACGGTCAGTCGCGATTGCGGCGTGGCCAGCGCCTGATTGACCACGCTGTCCGGCGTGGTCGCCAGAATGAAGGCGTTCTCGTCAATCTGCCGGTGCTCCGAGTCGAACGCGAAGGACGCCTTGTCCTTCCGCAAGGGTCCGCTCAAACTCATGCCGTAGAAGTGCGACCGATACGGCGGACGGGTCGACTGCGTGAGCAGCGGATTGCGCGAATTGAAAATCGAATCGCCGATCTGCGCGAAGACCTGCCCGTGCAGCGCGTCACTCCCCGGCCTGGTGAAGATCTCGACGCGCGCGAAACCCGGCCGGTCGAACTCCGGCGAAAACGGATTGCTATTGATCCGGATCTCGCGAATTGAGGACTTCGGAGGCAGGTTGCCGCCGGTAAACCCGTCGATGAAAATCTGCCCGCCGCCGGGACCGGGCGCCGGTCCGGCGAGCGCCTGCAGTTGCAGCGCGAGTTCATCCGGATCGTCGGAGAGCGCCGCGATCTGCCGCTCGCGCATCACGATCGCGCTCCCGTTGGCGTCCGGCTCGGTGCTGACGCCGCGCAGTTGGTCGTCGACGTTGATCACCTGCGCCCGCGTGCCGATCACGAGCTGCGCGTCGAACTCCGTCGGCCGCTCGATCGCGAGATCGGTCTTCTGCGCGATCGCGAATCCCTTGGCCGTAATTCGAACCTGATACCGTCCGGGCGCGAGAGTCGGGAACGTGTATTGACCCGTCTGGTCCGTCTTCACGCGCTGTTCGCGGCCGGGCCCGCGCAGTTGCACTACTGCTCCGGGCACGGCCGCCGACGAGGGGTCGGTGATCGTGCCGCGCAGGCTCGGCTGCGCCCACGCGGACGAAAGCAAAGTGAGAAGCAGCAGGGAGGTTTTCATTGGATCATCGTGGGCAAGCTGATGCCGCCGTTTGGACCGGCCAGCATGCCGCCGTGCAACTGGCTGAGCGAGTGAGCGCCGTCCGAACCTTGCGCCATCTGCACGAACAGGTCGGCATTGCCCAGCATCATGATCGCGGTGAGTTCGTCGCTCTTCGCACCTTTGGTGCTGGTGACGATCACGCCGCCGCCGACCTTCAGGTCTTCGATCCGGCCCGCGGGCAGTTGTTCGAGAGTTCGCTGCAAATCGAACTTACCCTCTTGTTTCGGAGCGGGCTCCTTCGGTTTGCCGCCGAACATCATGGCGCGCATATCGGGCATCAGCTTCAACTGCGAAGCGGCGCTGAGATGGATCGTCAGCGGCTGCTTCGTGCCGGCTTCCTGAATGCGAATTTCCCCGGCTTCGCGATTTACCGCGGTGACCGTGCCGAGCTTGGTAAGAAACGTCCCGAACACGATATCCTCGACGTCCTGATTCGCGTCGCCGCGCGCCTGCAACTGGTCGCCCTTCGCGATTTCCGCGATGGTCGCGGGCACCGCGTCGATGAAGCGTACGGAATCCGGCGCATAGCGGCGGATCTTGGTCTTCGGACCGGCCGTGACGGTCACGATGTGCGAGCCCTCGGGTGTGCGCAGTTCAAGCGAAATCTGATTACCCGCGACCGAGCTGACGATACCCGAGATGCCGCGCAGCTTCCAATCCTGCCGCTCGGCCTCGTTCCGCTTGACGATATCGCGGCCGGTGATCAGCACGATACGGCGTGCCGAGGTGAGGCCCGCGACGAAGGTCGCCATGATGCGATCGCCGACCACGATGTCGGTCGCCGTTGCCGCCTTCGCTTTGGCGAGATCGCGCTCGCCGGGCGTGACGGCGACCACGATCGTGTCCGGCCCGATCGGCACGAAGGCCGCATCGCCGCCATCGGACTTGATGCCGATCTGCAGCGCTTGGAACTCGGTGACCGTGCCCGCGATGGTCTTCTGCGATTGTGCCGCGAGGGCCGCGGCGAAGAGCGCGGCCCCCAGGAGAACGCGGTGGATCTTCATAGTCAGATGTGCGCCTCTGCGCGTGTGGCGGACCAGCTGCCGCCCTGCTCCATCGAGCCGCTCATCTTGTCGCCCGCGACCGACCCGGCGAACGTGATCTTCTGGCCGGCCTGGATTTCGATCGAGAACGAAATCTTCTCGCCTGCCATTTCGCCGGTGAGTGCCATCGAGCCCATGTGCTCGACATCGACCGATCCGGTGAGTTTGCTGCCATCCTGTTTCAAAACCAGCGAGCCGGGCATTTTGCCGTGTGGCGTGTCGAGCGCCATCGTCCAGGTGCCCGCCACCTTGAGCGGAGCATCCGCCGCGTACACCAATCCGGCCGCCGCGACGGTCAGAAGAACTACCGAACGAAGAATCGTCATGTTTGCCTCCAGCCTCGAAGTTACGGGATTTGTGTGAGGGGCTCAACGAAAATGGCGTGGGCGCGAAGGCTTTCCGCCGAGCGCGGAATTTCGGGCGGCGAGCGGGTGGCTACAGTGGCTCGTACGTGACGGCGCGCGGGCGATTGCCGGGCGCGGCGTGGAGTTCGACGGCGCGGAATTTCGGGCGGCGAGTGAGCGGCTGCATCGTGTCCGTGGGCTTGGTGGGTGTGCCGGAGGGGCGGAAGTGCCCGATGGCGCCCGCGCCTACAATGTGTTGCGCGTGACGGGTCGGGGCGGATTGTCGGGCGTTGGGTGGAGTTCGATGGCGCCGAATTTCGGGCGACGAGCAAGCGGCTACAGTGTCTCGTGCGTAACGGCGCGTCGGGGATTGCCGGACACGGCGTGGAGTTCGACGGCGCGGAATTTCGGGCGGCGAGCGAGCGCCTGCAGGGTCTCGTTTGTGACGGCGCGCGGGGGATGCCGGGGGGCGCGGAAGTGCCCGATGGCGCCCGCGCCTACAGTGTGTC
>JAOAPT010000615.1 GCA_025463045.1 Candidatus Solibacter sp. | reverse complement strand
TGCGTGGTTCAACGCCAATCTCCCCTGCCCCCCGTTTTCGTCCAGCAACTGACCTAAAGATGCGGTCAGCTGGTCTAGAGACGATGCTGGTGAGCCGATCAGGCGAAGGTCCTTTATGAGGACCCTTATCAGATAGTGGTAGAGGAATGGAAGCGGCTTTGAACGAGTCGGACAAGTGCCCGGACTTGGCTCGGCAATGCACTCAACGTCCACCTACTTCCCTGGAACCGGCACCTCGATCGTGAGCTCGCCCGGCGCCGTCTGCCCGTTCTTCCGCGGCGCGAACCGCAGCGACTTCGCCCACTCCAGCGCCTGCTCGTCTTCCTTCGGCCCAACGCCGCCCGTCACCCGCATGCGCTGCGGCTTGCCGTCCGCCCCGAACGTCACGGCAATCTTGACGCTGCGTCCCGCCGGCCGCTGCTGCGACTCGATCCGCTGCTGATACGCTGCGATCTGCCGTTGAATTTCCGCCGCTTGCTGCACCCTCGCGTCCATCTGAATATTGAGGTTCTGCATCTCCGTCTTCAGCATGTTGATCGAGCCTTCCAGATCCAGCGCACGTTTCTGATTCTGCGACTCCTCATAGGTCCCGATCGAGGCACGCGCTTTTTCCGCCGCCGCCAATTCTTCCTCCGCGCGCTTCACGCTCGGATGATTGGCCGTCAGCGTTTCTCGCATGGCTGCGATCTGCACCCGCAGAGCCCGGATTCGTTCCTCCGCCGCAGCCTGCGCCGATGGATTGGGAACGGGCTCATAACGCAACTGCGTCCTCATATTCTGCAACTGCGTTTCCAAAATGTATTTCTGCTGCTGCAATCGCGACAGATCCTCATGTGTGCCGCTGAGCGCAAGTTGCAACGAATTCAACAGCGCGACATCCGCCTGAAATTGTCCCGCCGTTCTCGCGCGAACAGGCTGAACACGCGGAGCCCCAGACGGCGACACAGACGGCGACACCGCCGGCGATTGCGGCGCCTGCACCCCCACCGCCGCCGGACCGTCCTGCGCGATCACCCGCGCCGGACGCACCACCGCCGCCACCCACATCACCGGGACCGCGCACATCGCCATCGCCGCCCATCGCCGCCCCGTCATCGCCGCTCCAATCGCTCGCCCCTCGTCCAATATCCGTTCTACTCGCATCGTCACGTCCCCTCCCTTCGCCATCGCGACCGCGTCCCATCCGCCCCGCACCGCCGCCGCCATCTCCACCAGAACCTGTGCGTAATACTCGCGCGACATCACAAGCGGCAGCGACGCGTCGTCGCACGCCTCCTCCGCCAACACCGTCAGCCGCGCCGCCAGCCACCACGCCAGCGGATGAAACCAGAACACACAGCGATTGATCCCCGCCAGCACCGCGATCGCCCAGTCCCCGCGCCGTATGTGATTCCGCTCGTGCACCAACACCGCGTCGAGTTTCTCCGGCGCCCACGCGTCCCACCCCGCCGGCAGCAAAATCGCCGGACGCTGCCACCCCAACGTCACCGGCACCGCCACGCGCGCGCTCTCGTAAATTTCATCGCGCACCCAAATCGCACTCCGCACCAGCGATCGCGCCACCCAATACCCGTAGCCCATCCGCACCGCCATCACAAACAATCCCGCGCCATACACCATGGACCCCCACGGAACTTCGCGCGGCGGCGCAGCTACGCTCGTGTACACTGCAATCTCGCTCACCGCGGCCGCGTGCGCCCGCTGCGCCGAAGCGAATACCCGCACTGGAATCCCCGGCAACACCGCGGCCCCAATCGCTATCGCGAGCATCCCCGCCATCACGATCGTCCACACCGCATGCCGCACCGCCGCCGATCGAACCCGCACCACGCCCGCGATCGCCGCCAACACCACCGGCCTCACCGTCACCGCAATCAGAAACACTTCCATATCAGCGCTACAAACTGTAGCGCTCCGCGTGCCCCAAGTCAAGCACCCGCCCTCTCCTCGACCTTTCTTTATCGGCGTTCATCGGCCTTGATCGGCGGCTAAAGATTTTCTTGCCTCTCTAATTCCGTCTTTCCCCCAAACAAAAACGCGACCGCCAGGAAATCTCTTCCCCGACGATCGCGTCCCCGTCTACTTTATTTCCGACCCTAGAAGAACAACTTCATCGACATCTGAATAATCCGCGGCGCGCCAAACGTCGTGATCTGTCCGAACGTCCCGCTCGTCACATTCGTCGTCGGATTATTCCAGTTCGCGTGATTCAGCAAGTTAAAGAAATCCGAACGAAACGCAAGCGACCACCGCTCGTTCATCTTGAATCGGCGGCTAATCGCCATGTCCCAATTAATCTGACCGGGACCATAAACCGCATTCCGCCCCAGATTCCCGAACCTCCCGCTGAACACCGTACATCCAGCGTTCGATCCCGCGCACTGGAAGGCCGCTGGATTCAGGTAGTTGTTGATCGTCTTCGGCGACCCGTAAACCGCGTCCGGAAGCAGCACGTCGGGACGATCCAGGCCCTGACCGCTCAGCGAAATGTCCTTGCCGCCGTCCGATAGTTGAATCGGATTGCCCGTCGCGAAGTTGATCAGCGGCGCCAGTTGCCAGCCCCTCGTGATCCGCTTCGCCACCCCGCCGCCGAGTCCCGGACTGATCGCCACCATCGTCGTCCCGAACGTATGCCGGTGATCGAAGCCGCAGTTGCCGCGCTCGCCCTGCCGCGCATTCAGCGGGTTCTGGTAAAGCACTCCCGCCAGTTCGCCCGCAAAATCCCACGAACTCACGCAGTGACTCCAGTTATAGTTCGTCTGCAGCGTGAAGCTGTGCGAGAGGCGCTTCTGCACCGAAAGAAACAGCCCGTGGAATTCCGCGTTGTTGCCATCGTCAGTCTGCTGTATGTTCGCGTAGTATTGTCCGTTCGCCGGATTTGCGAGATAAGTCAGCCGCCGGTTGTTCGTGTTCGACGTGCTCGCGCCCGGGATGCTGCCCACCGCGTAATTCACGTCCGTCGATCCCCAGATGTGCCGCGTCGCATTACCCAGGTAATTCGCCTGCAGCAGCCAGTTCTGGCCCACCTGCCGCTGATAGCTGAAGTTCCACTGCATCATGTACTGCGGCTGGTTGTTGCCCGGCACGCTGATATACGTGCCCTGCGTCGGAAACACCAGATTGCCCGGGAACGGATCGCCCGTCACGCCGTTCAGCGTGTAACTCGCAAATGGGTTGGAGAACTGTCCGCTCGTCAACGAAATCGAAGACACGTACGGTGCGTTCGTCGTCCAGCGCTCCGGATAGAACAATTCCACCGTGTCATGCATCAATGTAAAAGACGTGCGGATCGTCTGCCGTCCGTCGCCCTTCGGATCCCACACCAGGCCCACGCGCGGCGAAAACAACGCCCAGTGCGATGCCGTCAACGCCTTGCCGTACGGATTCTGCGCCGTGTCGCCCGTGAAGATCAGCCCGGCCGGCGCCTGCGGATACACCGAACTGTGCCAGCCCTGCAGGAACAGCGGCCAGCTAAACTGATTGCCGCGCCCGTACTTGTCGTATGAAGGCGTCGAAGGCTCCCAGCGCACGCCGAGATTGAGCGTGAGATTGCGCTTCACGTGGAACGAATCCTGCACGTACGCCGCGATCACCGTCTGCCGCAGGTAATCCGAAATCACATTGCCGTCCGTCAAGTTGCTAAACCGCCCGATCAACAGGTCCGCCAGGCCATCGCCGCTAGTGCTGCCGTTGAACGTGAACTGACCGTTGGACTGTTGGTTGTTGAACGAGTTGAACTGATCCTTCCGGCCGTCGAAGCCGAAGGTCATCTGGTGCCGCCCGCGAATCCACGTGAAGTCGTCGGCCACCTGGTACGTGTTGATGTCGAAGTTCGCCAGCGCGCACGTCCCGCAGCCCACATTAAATCCGCCGCCCGAATAATTGGTGACGCTCAATTGCGTGTAGTTCGGAATATTGATAAACATGTTCACGCCCAGATCCTTCGGGCTGAACAGATTCAACGCTGACGCCCGATTGTCGCGCCGCCGGTCGAACGTCGCATGGAACGCGTTCACCTTCGTGCCGCCGCCGAACGTGTACGTATCGCCGATCGTCATCGTCTGCGACCGGTCCTGATTGCCCGGCGTACCGGTCGTCAGCGCGTTACGTCCGTCGAACAGAGAAATCGCCGTGAAATCGTACAGGAAGTAGCGGCCGTAGAAATTGTGCCGCTCGCTGATCGCCCAATCCACGCGCCCGATCCACTGGTCGTCCGGATTGTTCGCCAGATAGCCGAAAATGTACTTACCGCACGGATCGCTCGCCACCGGAATGTAACTCGCCGCCAGCTTCAATCCCGCCTGATCGAACGTGTTCACCGGGATCTGATTGCCCGGATACGGCACGCCCGCCGCATTCTTCAGCACGCGCGCCGTGGCCAGGCAGCCCCCGTTCGCCTTCGCCCCGTCCAGCACGCTGAAGTCACCTTTGAGCGCCGCATCGGTCGGAACATACGCCGTATTCGCCGCCGGATCACTGCGCTGCCGTGTTCCCTGATAGCCCGCGAAGAAGAACAGCTTGTCGCGGATGATCTTGCCGCCGAACGTGCCGCCGAACTGGCTGCGCTTCAGCGAATCGCGAATCGGCTGCAAGCCCGCCACGCCCTTCGGACGCGCATTCAAGTCGCCATTCCGCAGATACTCGAAGAGATTCCCGTGATACGAATTGCCGCCCGATTTGGTCACGATGTTGACCACACCGCCGGGATGCAGCCCGTACTGCGCCGACAGACCGTTCGTCTGCACATTGAATTCCTGGATCGCGTCCGGAAACGGAATCGGCATATTCACATTGCTGAACGCATCGTTATTATCGCCGCCATCCAGCAGAAAATTGACGCCGTTCGCCTGCGCGCCCGCCACCGAAAACTGCCCCGACCCGTTCGATCCCTGCATGTTCTTACTGCCTGTCAAATCGCCGCCGTTCAACGTCATCGTCGACGTGCCGCCCGATAGCGTCAGCAACTGCGTGGGATTGCGCCCATTCAGCGGAAGGTCCTCGATTCGCTGCTGGTCGATGACCTGCGAAATCGAGTTTTCCTTCGTCTCCACCATCGCCGCGTTCGCCGTCACCTGAATACTCTCGGTGACCGAGCCCACCTGCAACGTGACCGGGATCTCAATGTTAGACGCCACCTGCAGCGTGATACCCGTCTGGATGTATGCTTTGAATCCGGACGAAGTTACTTCCAGACGGTAGGCTCCCACCGGCAGGTTAGGCATCGCGAACCGACCTGTAACATCTGTCGTGGTCGTGCGTACCTGCTGCTTGTCGAGTTCCGTCATCTTCACCACGGCGCCCACAATTGCTTGTCCGCTCGGATCGGTCACGTGCCCGTCCACTTCGGCAACCGCCACCGCCTGAGCGCCTGCACCCGGCGCAAATGCGAACAACAGAAGGACAGCGCACAAAATCGCCGCCCACTTACCCTGATCTCCATGGATCCTTGCGTACAACATCGTAGTTGTCTCCTCTAAGTTGTTACCTCTTGCCCATTGTGTTCCACAATGTAAAACGCCGAAACACAACCGGCTCAAGTCCTCCAGTGCCGTGAGACTCCTGAGTGCCAACCAGTATAGACCCGATTGCTACCTATTGATCCACTTACTCACGTGGTCTTATGGAAGTAACTTTTGTCGCTATGTGGCAAAACCGCCGCACGTGACAAATAGCTCTTTGAGGCTAACTACCGTTTTGCAGTTCGTAACTTATATACCATTTTGACCGGGCATCGCACAAACCGTGGGGCAGGATCTTGCCTGCGGACCGGCATTCCAGCCGGTCCGCGGGCCGCAAGGTGCCTTCTTCTGTCTAATCTGCCAGGAACGTCAATATCCGACTAACCTTATCGAACGGCAGCGGCTCCCGATTCAGCACAATCTCGATCAGCGTCGTCGTGAACGGATGGAACAACGACCCATTTCCATTCCCCAGATCTTCCAGATCGATCTCCACCGGCTCGGCCGTCGGACCCAGTTGCCGCTCTTCGCTCCCATACCCCTGGTACGCCATCAATTCCGTGCCGGTCGACGCGTTGATCCGCACTTTCAACTTCATGCCGCCGCCCGAAATTCCCTCCGGCAGCCGCACGTGAAAGCACCGGAAACTCGGATCCGGTCCGTACGCATGCACCGCCGTATACATGTCCTCGAACGGCACCCACTGGCCATCTTTCTCACCCAGCACTTCGATCATGTAATCGGCAACACCGTCGCCCCGCTCGTCGCGCGCGTGCACCACGAATTGCTGCCAGCCCTCCATCGGCGCGTCGGAGGAATGGCCCAATATAGTCCCGAAAATCTTCTTGACCTCGCCGCCCACTCCGTCCGCACCCGGGTTAACCTTCATCTTCGGCAGCGCCGCTTCACTGTACGTCCGCGCACGCGCCAGCCACCCTTCCAAATTCTCCCCGCCCGTATCCCCAATCCTCAGGAACGCCGCCACCAGGTCCACCATCCCGTCTTCCGGCTCGCTGACCAGCGAACCATGATTCCGTCCGTTCACCGCGATCATCGGAATATCCAGCCGCGTCTCGGCCCATGGCGTGATCGAAAGCCGCGTGCCGTTATCCACCGGCACGCGCGTCAAATCCATCGTGATCTTGCGCGTATTCAAACTGCAGCCCGACCACCGCACCGTGCCGTCTGTCCCCGGATCGTTCGCCAGCTTCGCCACGCCGTCGTACGGCTTGTTGCCGATGAAGACGGCCACGTACGGCGTGTTCGGACCCTGATCGTAGTAAGGCACCGGACCCAGCAGATCGAGATGCGCCAGGTCCCACGTGAACTGACTCCCCAGTTCGAGCCCCTCCAGCACGCGGTCGCCCGCATTCATAAAATCGGGCCCTGGGTGCTTGTTGCCTTTCACCATCGCGCCCAGCCAGGTCCGCCCTTTGTGCGCCTGCGGCGAACCCCACGTCGCAGGTGCCAGCCCCACCAGGTGCTTCAGCCGCTTCAACCGCGCATTCCCCGCCGGCGGACCCGCATTCGCCAGCCACGCACGCAGCACCAGCATGCCCGTCGAATGGACGATCGCGTCGAACTCCTGCGTCTCATTCCCGAAAATGCTATGCATCCGGAAGGCGCGGTCGAGCCCTTCGGCAATGTCCTTGATCGTGATCTCGTTATTCAACGAGATGTAATTGCAAATGTTGATGTCTTGCGATTGGATCCCGCGCTCCACCAACGCCTGCTTGATATTCTCGAAATCCTTGCCTTCCGCCGAGTAGCCGTGAATCAAAACCAGGGGACGTGCCATGAAGTTCTCCTTTTCTTAGTGCCGGTTCTTAGTGCCGGTTCTTAGTGCCGGTGGGCCAGTCCCATCGCAAAAGTGAACAGCCCGAACCCGCCGATCGCGATCCCGGCGATCCGGTTCATCCACCGCATCGACTCCTCGTTGAACCGGTCGCGGAGCCAGTTTACCAGAGTCACCAGCACCACCCACCACAACATCGAGCCGCACAAAATTCCACCTACCAGCAGAAACGTCAGCCACCACGGGCGATGTCCGCCCATCCCGAGCGCCGTCAGCACCGCCATGAACGATAGCACCGTCGTCGGATTGGTCAGTGTCAGCAGCAGCGTCGAGACATAATCGGAGTGCGCCGGCGAATCTTCCGACTTCTTTTGCAGCGATTGCGGCGGCTTCCGGTAATACACGATTCCGATCCCGACCAGCAGAATCCCGCCGATCACCCGGATCCAGAACTCTTCGCGCATCAGAAAATCGATCACCAGCGAAATGCTGAATCCCGCCAATGCGCCGTACAGCGCGTCCGCCGACGCCGCCCCCAGCCCGGAAAGCAGCCCGGAAACCCGCCCTTTCGTGAGTGTGCGCGAGGCCACCAGGACGTTGATCGGCCCCACCGGGACGGCAATCGCCAACCCGGCGACCAAGCCCTTGATAATCAACATCAGAGCAATCATTTGCGACTCGCCATCTCGTAAATTATCGCAGGTCCTCCACCACCACCGCCGTTGTGTTCTGATGCGGAATTCCACAAAAAACACTGTTTTTCCCGACTTGGCCCCGCAGAAGGTAATCAAGGACGCACCCGCTTACACGATAAAGAAAGCCGTACGTTCTGCCGTCCATCGCCAGGCTGGCTCCCAACGCGCCGCTCGATCCCCCGAACTTCTGCTGCCACAACGAGTGACTCAAAACCACCAGCCGCTCTCCGCGCTTTTCTTCCTCTGCCGTAAATACGCGCCCGAGTGCCGGCTCGGTGCCGAGCAGCGTCCAGAAGTTCGCCGGCACCCTCGCCGAACGCATTCGCTCCGGCGACCCATCGGTGCCCAGCAGAAACGTTTGCCCGATGAATACGGTCATGGCTTCGAACGTATGGCTCTGCTTTCTCCAGTCCTCGAAATTGAGGAGCGACACCCGGCCTTCATCAAGCTCGCGCGCCGGATCGCCGGAAAACAGCATCGCCAGCCGGTCGGGATCCCTATAGGGGAGCGGCCGCAGCAGAACCGCCTGGATGATGCTGAAGATTGCGGAATTCGCCCCGATCCCTAACGCCAGGGTCAGGATCACCACCGCACTGAAACCCGGCCGCTTCCTCACCTGCCGCAGAGCCTGCCGTAAATCGCGTGCCAGATGATCGAGGAACACCCAGCGCCCATGCTCGTAGTGGACCTTCTGGACGTGCGTCACATTGCCGAACACCCGGCGCGCAGCAGTCTCGGGAATCCGCGGCGCTTCGGGTATCGCGAAGCTGGTCGGCCTCGATCGCGAGGTGTGAATGGATTTCTTCCCGGAAATCATCAAGAGATCTCTTCTTCCGCCGGAACATCTTCAGGCCTCCGATCCCTCGCCAATATGCGAGCCATCGCCGCGGCAATGCGCCTCCACTGCGCGCTCCTGTCCGTAAGATGACGGCCGCCCTTGGGCGTCAATGTGTAGAATCGCGCCTTGCGATTGTTGTCCGAAACACCCCATCTCGCGGAGACCCAGCCCTGCTCCTCAAGCCGCTGCAGACTAAGATAGAGCGACCCGTGATCGACCAGAAAGACGTCTTCAGATTGTTGTTGAATCAGCCGTGCAATGCCCTGCCCGTGCTGCGCCCCCAAGACCAGCGTGCGCAGTATCAGCAGGTCGAGTGTGCCCTGCAGGAGGTTTGTTTTCTCGCTTTCGTCTCTTCGGGAAGGCATCCGACACGAGTATGCCCCAGCCGTGTGCATCCCCGCCTATCCGTGGCC
>JAOAPT010000611.1 GCA_025463045.1 Candidatus Solibacter sp. | reverse complement strand
ATGTAATGGATTTCTTCAGTTTGCCGGGCGACCTCATAATTCATGAGGTCGCGCATCGAGAGGAAGGCAACGACGTGCCCGTCGCGGGTCACCGGCAGGTGGCGGCAGTTGTTGGCCTGCATCGACTCCATGGCCTCTTCCGGGGTGGCACATTCGTCGATGGTATGGACGGCGGTGGTCATGACTTCACGGACCGGCGTCTGCGCCGGGTCGCGGCATTCGAGGACTACGCGCATCATCAGGTCGCGCTCGCTGAAGATGCCGCAGAGCTCGTCCTCCTTCAGCACCAGGATGGCCCCTACGTGGAATCCGGCCATGATTTGAGCAACTTCGGCAACGGATTGGTGCTCTTCGACGCTGAAGAGCTGACACTGGTGAACGACGTCTCGAACGCGGGACATAGGCATCCCCTCCCCGATCAGACAGGTGGAAATATATCACAACTAGCGGACGGTTAACAGATCATAATGATACGGATGGCGGAAGCGCTGCGATTCGAATGTCAGCCCGGATGCACGGAATGCTGCCGGCAGAAGGGGTGGGTGTACCTGTCGGAATCCGACGTGGTGCGGGCGGCGGAATATCTGGGGATGACAGCGCAGGCGTTCGAGCGGAAGTACGTGTACCGGACGCGGAATAAGATGCGGCTGCGGGTGCCGGCGGCATCGACCTGCCACTTCCTGGTGAACGAGGGGTGCACCATCCATCCGGCGAAGCCGACGCAGTGCCGGATCTTCCCGTTTTGGCCGGAACTCGTGGAAAGCAAACGGGAATGGGCGAAGACGGCACGGTATTGCCCGGGGATGGGGAAGGGTCCGCTGATCCAGATCGCGAATGCCAAATTGCAGGCCGAGGAGATGCGGCAGGCGTATCCGGAGATGTATCGGTAACCTCCGTTAACACTTTCGGCGTCCATCCAGAATACCCTCATGACGGTCAGCGAAGCGCCGGCGAAGGCGCACCCCCACAATTACGGCTGGAAGCACACAGTCAAGAAGCTCACTGTCACGTGGGCGCGGTGGCTGCACATTTATCTTTCGATGGTGAGCTTCGGCATCCTGTTCTTTTTTGCGGTGACAGGGCTGACGGTGAACCATCCGGAGTGGTTCACGAGTCAGCAGAAGACCGTCGTGTACAAGGGACAGGCGCCGGTGGAGCTGGTTCGTTCGGCGGACAAACTTCGGATCGTGGAGCTGCTGCGGAAGCAGCACGGGATCCACAGCGAGCTGAGCGATTTCCGGGTAGACGACGCGCAGTTCTCGGTGAGCTTCAAGGGTCCGGGGTACACGGCAGACACGTTCATCGATCGCGATAGCGGGAAGTACGAGGTCACCGAAACGCGGATGGGTTGGGGCGCGGTGATCAACGACCTGCACAAGGGGCGCGATACGGGGCGGGGGTGGAAGGCGCTGATCGATGCGTCGGCGGTGCTGATGACGCTGGTATCGGTGACGGGGCTGGCGCTGATTTTCTTTTTGGCGAAGCGGCGCGTGTCGGGGCTGGTGTGTTTGGGGGTGGGGGCGGGGGCGTGCTGGGCGGTGTGGACGATTTTCGTTAAGTAGCTGTCAGTTTGAAGTTCACGACGTCGAACTGCGTGCTGCTGTGAGAGGTGTCGGATCAACGAGCTTCGCTGCCAGGAAGGAGCAGTGCGGCGATCGTCCGTAAAAGACTTCCCGCAAAGGGCTAGCGTGCCTTGCGCGCGCGATCATAAACGCTGATTCCGGGTGAACCGGGAAGCGTGAATTGGACAGAGGAGATCTCGGCCCTGTCTTCGTTAAACGAGCAGGGTCTTCGCTTGCTGCAATTCGCAGGTCATCACTGCTGCGTAATCGAGGGCGAGGGTGGGGCTTAGCACGGGTTGGTTAGTGGGTGTTAGGGGGGCGCTAACTAAAGCGAGTAATACCGAAGTGGTAACAGCGTCGCACAGCTCGCGATGTTAACCTCGTAGGCGCTCATGTCCGAGGCATCCGCATTCCGCTCTGTGCCGGAGCGCCACTTCCGACTGTCGGCGGCGGCGCTACTGGTGGTGATGGGTGCGAGCCAGATGGTCGGCGCGGTTGCGGACAGCCAGACTTACGACGAAAGCTATCATCTGGTCAACGGGTACGCCTTCCTGAAGTCGCGGACCATGGTGACTATTTCGGAGCATCCTCCACTTTCGCAGGTAATCTCGGCGGCGCCGCTGCTGTTTCTGGATTTGCGGATGCCGCTGGAATCCGTCCCGAATCGTCCGGAAGACGAACGGGAAGCGGACTTCCTGTATAAGAACAAGGTTTCTGCCGAGACGATGCTGCGGCTGGCGCGGGTGCCCAAGATCCTCCTGACGCTGCTGCTGGGGTGGGTGATGACGTGGTGGATGCGCCCGCGATTTGGGGCAGTGGCGGCACTAGCGGCGCTCACGCTTTTCTCCTTCGATCCGAACTTTCTGGCGCACGGGCACTATGTGACGACCGACGTTCCCGCGACCTTGTGCTTCACAGTGGCGTGCCTGGCTTGGGCGCGATTCCTGACTGACGGCACGATGAAGAGCGCGGCTTGGTGTGGCCTGGCGATGGGTGTGGCGATGGGGACCAAGTACTCCGCGCTGCTGTTGTTCTTCATTTTTGGCTTCCTCTACTTCTTCCGCATCTGGCAGAAGGAAGGCGAGGCGCCGGGGCCCGTGCGGTGGTCGCCCTTTCATCTGGCGAAGGGGATGGTTGTCTTCGGGGTGGTGATGCTGGCGGTGGTATGGGCGGCGTTCGGGTTCGAGACGGGGCACATGCTGACGCCGGAGATCATCGCGGCGCTCCGCGGTATCGGGTTCCCAAATGTGGGCGCCGACACGGCGTTCAACGTGGCGGCGACGCAGTGGACGATTCCGGCGCCCTCGTTCTTTCGCGGGCTGTTCGTGCTGACGCTGCACAACGTTCGGGGACAACCGTCGTATTTGATGGGCATGCATTCTCTGACCGGGTGGTGGTATTACTTCCCGGTGGTGGCGGCAGTGAAGACTCCGACGGGCGCGTTGCTGCTGTTGGCGATCGCCGTGGTGGCAGTGGTCCGGGCGGTGGCGAAGACCGGCGTGCGGCACGCAGTCGCGAAGCTGAGGCAGATTTCTCCGGACTGGTACGTACTGATTCTGCCTCCGGCGTTGTATTTTGCGATCTGCGTACGGAGCAACATCAACCTAGGGATCCGCCACGTGCTTCCGATCTATCCGCTGGTGTACATGTGGACCGCGGCCGTGCTGTTCTCGCGGGACGTCGCGATTCCCGCGAGGTTCCGGAAAGCGGGCGCGATTTGTGTGGCGCTGGTGATGCTGGAATCGGCGTCGGCCTTCCCGCGGTATTTAGGATTCTTCAATCTGCCGAGCGGCGGGCCGCGCAACGGGGCGCGGTATCTAGTGGATTCCAATCTTGACTGGGGCCAGGATCTCAAGCGGCTGAAGGCATACCTGACGGAGCGCGGAATTTCCAACGTCTGCCTCAATTACTTCGGCACAGCGCCGCCCTCGTATTACGGGATCCATGCGAAGCCGGCGCCGGCGAGTCTGGAGGACGCGCGCGCGTCGGGGTGCGTGGTGGTGATGTCCGTGACCGCAATGTATGAACGCCAGAGTTTCGACGGCCGCTACGATTGGGCGATGCGGACGCCGCCGACCGATACCGTGGGCGACTCCTTCCGGGTGTACGACCCAAACCGGATTCGGTGAATACCGAGAAGGCCTGCGCGGCTGGCTGATGGCCACGCCAGAACTGGCGCTGATGGGCTATCTTCCGCTCGATCGGTTGATGAATTAAGGATTTTGTGCGCCGCACTTGCGAGACGCTGACGCAGACTTGCGAAGAAGTTGAAAGATTCGGCAACGTATTTGGCAGGCCTGCGAGACTCCACGAAAACGAGCCTTACCCGGGCCGCGACCGTGCCCATTTTCTCGCGCGACCACCGCTTGCTGACGCGCGCGGCTCTGATGGGGGCGTGTTCTTCGGCCGAGGGGTGGTCACATGCGAAAGGCGCCGCTTCCTTGCTCGCCAAAGCGCGAGTGACGGTCGCGGCCTCTGAAATGGCCCACTTAGCTATCGCTAAGGCCGACGCCCGAGGACTTTACGCAGGGGTGCGGCGAACCACTCGGCGACGAAGCGGGTGCGATTCGCAGGATTGAGCCGGAGCCCCATGGGAAGCGACGCCAGGTAGTTGCGGACGGTGGGGCGCAAGGGGGCGAAGAATTGATCGCGGCCGTCCCGGCGCCAAGTCGTGTAACCGAAGATCCATGGGAGCGGGATGTAGCCGTAGTGCCGCTGGAGCAGGTCCATCGACGCCTGGAAGACGGCCTCGCGCTCGTAAATCGTCTTGGCTCCGGTGTGCATGCGGGAGTTCGCCAGGTAATCGGGGATGGCGGCGAAACGAATTCCCTGCTTGGCCATGCGGATCCAGAGGTCGTAATCGAAGGAGCGGTTGATGTCGGGATCGAGGCCGCAGCGGCGATAGGCGGAGGCGCGGATGAAGGCCGCCGGCTGGCAGATGAAACAGTCGCGCTCGAGGACCCTGGCATCCCAGGGAAGGGTGGGGTAGCGGCTGATGATGGCGCCGTTGTCGTCGATCCACCAGCCTTCGCCGTAGACGACGTCGATTTCGGGATGGGCGGTCAGGTAGTCAACGGCGGTACGGACGGCGCCGGGGAGGAACGTGTCGTCGGTGTTGAGCCAGGCGAAGATGTCGCCGGTGGCCAGTTGGAAGCCCTTGTGGGCGGCGTCGGACGGACCCTTGTCGGGGCCTACGACGGTGCGGATGCGATCGCCGTAACTGGCGAGGATAGCAGGCGTTTCGTCGGTGGAGCCGGCGTCGATCACGATGACTTCAACATGCGGGTAATCCTGGGTGAGGATGCTCTCCAGAGTTTCCGGCAGATAGCGCGCCATGTTGTAGGAGGGCGTGACGATCGAGACTAAAGGAAAGTGCAATCAACTTATTGTTACACTGAGGGAAAGCCTCAAGTCTTTACGAATGGTGCACGTTTGCGTCTAGCGCTTCTTCAGATCAACCCAACCGCCGGCGACTTGGAGGGGAACGCCTCACTGATCGTCCGGGCGGCCCGCGCGGCGGCAGCCCAGGGCGCCGACCTGATGGTCACTCCGGAACTCGCGCTGATGGGGTATCTTCCGCGCGATCTGCTGATGAATCAAGGGTTTGTGCGGCGCGGCTGCGAGAAACTTTCACAGATTGCGAAGGAGTTGAAGGACGCTCCGCCGCTGCTGGTCGGGGTGGCGACGCCGAATCCCTCGGACGTCGGCCGTCCGCTGTACAACAGCGCGGTACTGCTCGAAAAGGGGGCGGTGGGACCTGCGTTCCACAAGTCGCTGCTGCCGACCTACGACGTGTTCGACGAGGACCGGTATTTCGAGCCGTATCAGGGCGCTCAGATTCTGGAAATCGGCGGCATTAAGCTCGGTATCAGCATCTGCGAAGACGTTTGGAACGACCGCGATTTCTGGAAGCGGCGCCGGTATCATCAGGACCCGATCGAGGCGCTGGCGCAGGCCGGCGCGCAGGCGATCCTGAATCTTTCGGCATCGCCGTTCACGGCGGGCAAACAGGAACTGCGCGAGCGGATGCTCGGGCACATGGCGCAGAAATACGGACTGCCGGTGATGATCGTCAATCAAGTCGGCGGCAACGACGATTTGATCTTCGACGGGCGGAGCGCGGCGTTCGATGCGAACGGCAAGTTGTTCGCGCGCGCCAAGGGCTTCGAGGAAGACGTCCTGCTGGTGGATCTGCGGGGCGGCGAGGGCACGATCGCGCCGGACGACTTCACGGCCGAGTCGGAGATCTGGAACGCGCTCGTTCTCGGGGTGCGCGATTATGCGCGGAAGACACGCTTCAAGAAAGTGCTACTCGGGCTTTCGGGCGGCATCGATTCGGCGCTGACGGCGGCGATCGCGGTGGACGCGATGGGCGCGGAGAACGTGCTCGGCGTGATGATGCCCTCGATTTACTCAAGCCAGGGCAGCGTGGACGATTCGGTGGTGCTGGCGCAGAATCTCGGCATCCAGACGATGAAGCTGCCGATCGGCGACATCATGCACACGTATGATGGCGTGCTGGCCGAGGCGTTCGCGGGATTGAAGGCGGACGTCACCGAGGAAAATATTCAGTCGCGAATTCGCGGCAACCTGCTGATGGCGCTGTCGAATAAATTCGGCTCGCTGCTGTTGACCACGGGCAATAAGAGCGAGATGTCGGTGGGGTATTGCACGCTGTACGGCGATATGAACGGCGGGCTTGCGGTGATCGCGGATCTGCCGAAGATGATGGTGTATCGCGTGTCGCGGTGGCGCAATCTGCGCGCGCCGGCGATTCCGGAATCGACGATCACCAAGCCGCCATCGGCCGAATTGCGGCCCGACCAGACGGATCAGGACAGCTTGCCGCCTTACGAACTGCTCGACGAAATTCTCGAGCTGCACGTGGAGCAGTGCCAGAGCGCCGAAGAGATCATCGCGAAGGGATTCGATGAACAGACGGTACGGCGAGTACTGCGGCTGGTGCGCATCGCAGAGTTCAAGAGAAAGCAGGCCGCGCCGGTTTTGAAGGTGACTTCACGCGCCTTCGGGACGGGCTGGCGAATGCCGATTGTCAGACAGGAATAAACTCAGCATGAACGTATCGATCATTGGCCTGGGCAAACTGGGCGGGCCTGGGCAAACTGGGCACTCCGATGGCCGCCGTGATGGCGCACAAAGGGAACACCGTGGTGGGTGTGGACATCAACGCGGAGTTCGTGAACGCGATCAACGAAGGGCGCCCTCCGGTGAATGAACCGCAGTTGGCGGACATGAT
>JAOAPT010000578.1 GCA_025463045.1 Candidatus Solibacter sp. | reverse complement strand
CCGAGGGAACGCGCGACGCGATCGAGCACTTCTTCGATGACCAGCATTCCCTGCGGACCGCCGAAGCCGCGGAAGGCGGTCTGCGAAGTTTTGTTGGTGCGGCAAACATAACCGGAGACGTGGACGGCCGGCAACATGTAGGCGTTGTCGATGTGGAAGAGTGCGCGGCCGAGGATCGGCTCGGAGAGATCGAGGCTCCAGCCGCCATCGCCGAAGAGGTTGACGTCGAGGCCGAGGATGCGGCCGTCGTCGTCGTAGCCGGCGGCGAAGCGCGCGAGGAAGGGATGGCGCTTGCCGGTGATCGCCATATCGAGAACGCGCGGGAGGCGGACCAGGACGGGGCGCTTGGTTTTCCACGCGCCGACGGCGGCGATCGCGGCGTAGGGATTCGACTGCACTTCCTTGCCGCCGAAAGCGCCGCCCATACGAAGGCATTCGACGGTCACGCGGTGCGCGGCAATACCGAGAACGCGGGCGACAATCTCCTGCGTTTCGCTGGGGTGCTGGGTGGAGGCATGGAGGGCAACGCCGCCGGATTCATCGAGCCACGCGAGGGCCGCCTGCGTTTCCAGGTAGAAATGTTCCTGGCCGCCCATAAAGACTTCGCCTTCGAGCTGATGGGGGCTGGCGGCGATTCCGGCGCGCGCGTCGCCCCGCTGCAACTGCAACGGACCGCAGAGATAGGACTTGGCGGCGATGGCGTCCCGCAGGTGCACGATCGGTTTGAGCGGTTGGTAGGCGGCGCGGACTTTGGCGGCTCCGGCGCGCGCTGCTTCGAGAGTCTCGCCGAGCACCCAGGCGACGGGCTGGCGGTGGAACATCACGGTGTCCGGGAAGAGCGGTTCGTCGTGGCGGTTGGCGCCGCTATCGCCTTCACCAGGGACGTCGGACGCGGTGAGGACGGTGACTACCCCGGGTTCGGCCGCGGCAGCGGAATATTCGATTGAGACAAACTTGGCGTGCGCGTGCGGTGCGAGCACCGGGACGGCGTGGAGCAGGTTGGGGAAGCGCGACGCGAGATCGTCGGTGTAGAGCGCGCCTCCGGTGACGTGCTGGCGGGCGCTCTCGTGCGGCAGCGGCTTGGCCACGTAGCTCATTCGGCTGCCTCACTGCATTCGTAAAAAAACTTTTCGAGCAGCGACTGCGCGAGTGCAAGGCGATACTCCGCGGATCCGCGATGGTCGCTGATCGGGCGGAGGGTAGCGGCGATCGCGGCGCAGGCCTGTTGGACGGCGCGGCGGTTCCACGTGCTGCCGGTGAGAATATCTTCGGCCTGGATGCAGCGGAGGGGCACGGGGGCGACTCCGCCATAGGCGAGACGCGCGGCGGTGACGCGCGAGGCGGCACCGAGTGTGATGGAGAAGGCGGCGGCGATGGTGCTGATATCGTCGAGGCGGCGCTTGGCCACCTTATAGAAGACGATGGGCGGCACTGGTTTTGGGATGACGATGGAGACGAGGATTTCGGCGCGGGCGAGCGCGGTCTTGCGGTAATCGAGGAAGAATTCGTGGAGCGGCACGGTGCGCGTGCCGGAAGCTCCGGCGATGCGGACGGCGGCATCGAGCGCAAGCAGGAAGGGCGCTCCATCACCGATGGGCGACGCGGTGGCGAGGTTGCCGCCGAGGGTCGCGCGGTTGCGGATGAGGGGCGACGCGAAGAGGTCGAGCCACTCGGTGAAGGCGGCGGGCGCGGTTTTCCAGGCGGCCTCGATTTCGGAGAGCGTGAGCGCGGCACCGATTTCGATTTCGCGGGCGGTCTCGTGGAAGATGCGCAGGTCGGGGATGGCTTCGACGCTGACGAGGTGCGGGAAGGCGCGGCCGAGGAGGTTGGATTCGACGCCGAGGTCAGTGCCGCCGGAGACGATGCGGGCGTCGGGATCGCGGGCGAGGATCGCGAGGCAATCGTCGAGGGTGGCGGGGCGCGAGAAGTGGGCGGAGGCGATGGCGGTGATCGGCGGGGCGGGAGCGTCGAGGCGGCGGCTGAAGGCATCGGGCGGCGCGGCGGTGAGCGCGAGCGCGGCGTCGCGGATCGGGCGATAGCCGGTGCAGCGGCATAGATTGCCGCCCATGGAATGCGGATCGCACGCGCCATCGCCGCGGCCGGGGCGATAGTGTTCGGCGAAGAGGCTCATGACGAAGCCCGGCGTGCAGTAGCCGCACTGCGATCCGCCGTGATCCACCATGGACTGCTGGACGGGATGGAGGGAACCGGAGGCGGCGAGCGCCTCGACGGTGTAGACCTCCTGTCCGGCGGCCATGGGGAGGAACATGAGGCAACTGTTGACGGGGCGGTAGACGGTGCGGCCGTCGAGGTCGCGGACCATGACGACGGTGCAGGCTCCGCACTCGCCTTCGGCGCAGCCTTCCTTGGCTCCGGTGAGTCCGCGGGCGCGGAGGAAATCGAGGAGAGTAGTCTGGGGGGAACAGGAGGCGGGGATGGACACAGCTTCGCCGTTCAGTTGAAAAACGAGCGTTGCGGGGTCGGAAATTGATATCGGCATCGCATTCAGCGGCCGGCTGACGTGGCACTTAGGCCTATTTGGACAAGTGTACAGCACTTTCGGGGGTCCTGGTGGACCATTTCGTTTTTGCCTCTCCTTTGTTTTCAGGTACTTCTGGGGTTCCTTTGGTAATACGGTACCTTGCTCCGGCTCGCCGGGCGGGTTCGGGGTCGGAGTGCGACGCTTACCCTCTACCTGAGTAAGACGCTAGCACAGGAGTTTGAGGGTTTAGGCGGAGAGTCGAGGTAAGTGAAATGGAATCAGCGCCGAAGTATTTTCAAGTTCGTGTGAACGGCAGCGGTCACTTTACGCGGGCCAAGACGCGTTGGATGGCGGCGTGGACGCGTGCATCCTGGAGTGGGGGAGGTGCGTCGTGGTTGGAGAAGGCGGAGAAGATCAGCCCGCGCGGGGGAAGTCCTTCGGGGAGGGCGGACTCGCCGCTGAGGGCAAGGACGGTCACCTGCTTGCCGAGGGCGATGGCCTGGACGGGGAAGGCGCGAGCGACTTCTCCGCGTTTAAGCAGGGCGTGAGCGGGCTCGACCATTTGGAAGGCAGCGCGGATGATGCCGGTAACGTCGACGCCTTCCGAGCAGCCGGTGGTGCCGACCGCGCCATCTTCGTTGAGCGAGCCGAGACATTTGTCCTTCTCGACGGCGGCGACGGACAGGACGCGGTGGCCGTAGCGAACGGTTGCGGGTTCGAGCGCTCCGATCGCGGCGGTGATGGCGGCGACCAGGTCGTCGGGCTGCGGGGGACGCGCGCCGATGCCGCCCCAGCGGAAGAGGAGGGCGGCGCGATCCAAGGTCTGTGAGCGGAGAAGTTGACTGGCGACGAAATCGGCGAGCGATTGCGTGATGCGGAATTCGGTCTGGGCGAAGACGGCACGATTGCCCTTCGCATCTTCGACCACGAGAGCGCGGGCGGTGGGCGCGGTGGCGGCACCCGCCTTGAAATCGGCGGACCAACCGGCGGCGGCCAGCGTCAACTCAATAGCGATACAGCCAGCGAGCCTTTTCGACGACCTTTTCCGCATTGGGAAGGAATGCCTCTTCTAACGGAGGGCTGAAGGGAACCGGGGTATCGGGAGCCGTGACGCGGACAATGGGCGCGTCGAGATATTCGAAGACGTTCTCGGAAATCGTCGCGGCGAGTTCGCCTGCCAAGCCGCCAGTGCGCGTGTCCTCGTGGAGGAGGAGCACCTTGGAGGTTTTGCGCACGCTCTCGCAGATCAGCTCACGATCGAGCGGGACGAGGGTGCGGAGGTCGACGACCTCGACGGAGGCGCCTTCCTTGGCGAGCGTCTCGGCGGCTTCGAGCGCGGTCCAGACCATCGCGCCGTAGGTGATGATGCTGAGGTCGCGGCCTTCGCGGACGACCTTGGCCTTGCCGATGGGGACGGTGAAATCGCCGGTCGGCAGATCTTCCTTGATCTTGCGGTAGAGAGCTTTGTGTTCGAAGAAGAGGACGGGATCGTTATCGCGAATCGCGGATTTGATGAGACCCTTGGCGTCGTACGCGGTGGCGGGGCAGACCACTTTGAGGCCAGGAGTGCGGACGAACCACATCTCGGGATTCTGCGAGTGGAACGGTCCGCCGTGGATGCCGCCGCCGGAGGGCGAGCGGACGACCATGGGGACGGAGGCGTTCCAGCGGTAGCGGCACTTGGCGGCGAAGTTCACGATCTGATCGAAGCCGCAGGAGATGAAATCGGCGAACTGCATTTCGGCGACGGGGCGAAGGCCCATCAGTCCGGCGCCGATGGAGGCTCCGGCGATGGCGGCCTCGGAGATGGGCGTATCGACGACGCGCTTGGCGCCGAAGTGTTCGAGGAAGCCGGCGGTGACTTTGAACGCGCCGCCGTATTCGCCGATGTCCTCGCCGATGCAGAAGACGTTGGGATCTCGCTCCATCTCTTCCCACAGGCCTTCGCGGATAGCTTCGAGGTAGGTGGTGGACATGGGTTACTGGCTTTCGTAGACGTCGTCGAGCAGGGTCGAGGCGTCGGGGTAGGGGCTCTGCTCGGCCCAGGCGACGGCGTCATCGACTTCGCGGGTGACGGCGGCGTGGAGTTCGTCGATTTCTTCCTGGGTGCCCCAGTTTTCATCGAGCAGGCGCTTTTCAATACGCACGATGGGGTCGAGTTTGCCCCACTCCTCGAAGAGACCTTTGGGGACGTAGTGGGCGGCGTCGTGCGCGGAATGCCCGGTCATGCGGAAGGTCTTGCATTCCAGCAGGTAGGGGCCCTGACCACCGCGAGCGTGGGCGACGGCGCGCCGGGTGGCTTCATAGACGGCGAGGACGTCGTTGCCGTCGACGATTTCGGCGGGCATGTTGTACGCGGGGCCGCGGTCGGCGACGTTGGCGCAGGCCATCTGGAGATTGAGCGGCGTGGAGTAGGCGTACTGATTGTTGTTGCAGATGAAGACGACGGGAAGTTTCTGCACGCTGGCGAAATTGACGCCCTCGTGCCAATCGCCGCGGCTGGTGGAGCCATCGCCGAAGTAGGAGAAGGCGACGCCGGGAATTCCCTTATAGCGCAGGGCGAGCGCGGCACCGGCAGCCACGGGAACGGTGGCGGCGAGGGCGCTGATGATGGAGACCACGTTCACGCTCATGTCGCCCATGTGCATGTTGCCATCGCGTCCGCGGGTGAGTCCGCCGAGGCGGCCCATGTATTGGGCGAGGACGCGCCGCGCGGAGACGCCGCGAATGAAGAAGACGGCCATATCGCGGTGGGAGGGGAACATGACATCCTCCGGGACGGCGACGAGCGCGCTGCCGACCGGGATCGCCTCCTGACCGCGCCCGACGTAAACACCGCCGAGGACTTTGCCCTGGCGGTAAAGCTTACGTTCGATGCGGTCTTCCACTTCGCGCATCAGGAGCATGTAATAGAGACACTTGTGGGCGAGTTCGGCCTGTGGACTGCCGGCCGCCGTGGACGCGCTGTGCGTTTCCGCACCCGTAGCTTCGACCGCGCTCATGGGGTTTACCTCTAACTTGGGGTTCAACGGGTAGTATACCAGTGGGGCGAAGGCTGAGTCTTTCGCCGTCATGCGGATCGTCGAATCGGAACGAAGCGGATTTCGACGCGCTGGTTCATGGCCGCGGCGATCCTGCGGAGCATGGCGAGGGAGTGGCCTTCGTAATCGGCGTCTTCGAGGCGACAGATGACTGACGCGGTGGTGCCAATCAGTTTGCCAAGTTGCGTCTGGGTAAGCCCCGCCTGTGCGCGGAGTTCGTGGATTTTTCGTGCGATCTCCTCGTTGGCGCGAGTCTCTTCGAGAGACTTCAGACGCTCGGGCTTGCCGTCGTAAGTCCGGCGGCGGAGGATCTCAACTGCATCGGTGGCGGACTTTGGTTTTTGCGCCATGTCATGTCTCCTCGTAGGTGTGCTTCGAGGGATTTGCCTCGAACTGCTTTTTGCGCCGCATCGCGCGCTCGATCTCCGTCGGCGGAACGGCGGCCTCTTTCACGATGCCGTGCGATACAACCGCAGCTACCGCACCGTGAAAGAAATACAGAATGCGATAGTGTATACCCTGCAGGCTCGCACGCAACTCATAGATACCTTGGCGGAGATGGTCGGCTTCCGGCCTCCGCAACTCGTGCCCCATATCGCGCAATCGCTCCACTCGCAAGAAGCACTTGTCCTGCGCTTTGCCGGGCAGTTGATCGAACCATTCCAGAAACGGGCATGATCCGGCATGATCCATCTTCCTCGCAGTAGAGGATAACTCTCGTCTTAGGCAACCGATTCAACTCTATTCGCAATTTTGCGAAAGCACAAGGCAGGTGCTTGTCCAGCCGGACGGGCCCTGTGTAAGATCGCCGACATTTCCGCGTTTGGCCTGATTCTTGCAAATCGAATCCGAGCGAAGCTGGATATCGTCACCCACACGTGAGGACGATTTTGACTGGACTGCACGGCTACCCGCGGCCTCAGCTGAAGCGGGCGGAGTGGATCAGCCTGGACGGGGAATGGGAATTCTCACTGGATCCGGATGCCGCTTACAAGGGCCCGGACGATGTGCCTTTCGACCAACGGATTCGTGTGCCATTTGCCCCCGAGACGACGGCGAGCGGAATCGGATTCACCGGATTCTTTCGAGGGTGCTGGTATCGCCTGACATTCGAGGCGCCCAGTCTGGCACCGGGCGACCGGTTGCTGCTGCACTTCGGCGCAGTGGATTACAGCGCGACGGTCTGGATTAACGGGCACGGCGCGGCGACCCATGAAGGCGGCTACACCCCGTTCACGGTGGAGATCAATGGCTTCCTGAACAGCGAAGGGCCGCAGACG
>JAOAPT010000509.1 GCA_025463045.1 Candidatus Solibacter sp. | reverse complement strand
GTGAGATATTGAACGGCGCCGATTCACCGCGGTTCGGGTTGCCGCCCTGATTCTCCTCGCCGCCGTAGAAGATACCATAGCCAAGGCGAACTACCATTTTCTTCCCAAGCTTGTAGGCGATACCGATCCGTGGTCCGAAATCCTTCTTGTCCCACGGTATCAGGTACTTGGATACCTCGCCGCGGGACACACTTACGTTTGGAAATGCAGTAGAAAAGTTCGATGGCAGCGGCGTATTCTGGTCCTTACCTTTCGGGATGTAAAGCGTCAGGTTGTCGAAAACAAAGTTCGATTGCCGTGCGAACTTTTCGGAAATGGGAGAGAACAGCTCATAACGCAAGCCAAGGTTGAAGGTCAGGTTGGGGGTAATCTTCCAGTCGTCTTGTGCATAAAACGACCAGCCCACCTTTTCGGATGAGATAAAGTTCGTCGTCGAGATTTGCCCGCCATTGACTCGACCCAGCAGGAAGGAAGCGATAGGGTCGCCGGTATTGGCGTTCAGGCTATTCACGATAGAAGGGTAGGCGGTTTCATCCAGCGCAAAGTTCATTTCGCCGTGAGGATAGGGCACCTGGAAAAACGGGAACTTGATGGGCCGATACTCCGCCCCGAACTTAAGTGCATGGCTTCCTGTGTTGACTGCTACGTTTTGAATGAAGTCCCACACGTTGCTGTACTCTTTCGAGGGCAGCCAGTCATTAGCGCCAATCTGGCTGTAGCGCTGGGTATTGGTATTGTCTCTGAATTGAATTTGTGGCAGGCCGCCGTTCAGGGGACCCGTGGGATCGTACCCGCCGATCCCGAGCGCTTTGAATTGGTCGACACCGGGCGTTGCGCCCACGCGGGATGTAACCAGTCGGCTGAAGCCGATGCGGGTCTCCGAAATGAGGTGAGGGGTCCAGACGCGAGTGTAGCCGAGTTGAGCATTGCGCCCTAGGTCCTCCTCCGTAACCGCGTTAAAAGGAGTGCCGTCGAGTGCTCCGGGGAATGGAGGCGCATTGAACTTACTCAGATTCGACCAACTGAGCGAGCCAAATAGCGTGTCTTTGTCACTAACTCTATAATCGACCCGGGCGTCGCCCTGATCCGTGGTCTGGCTGCCCGCTGTGGAGACGAAGTAGTCATTCTGCGGAAACGTCCCGGTCCGGATGGGCTGATTCGCGGCAGGGTACAGGGCCATAATCTTGGCCGCCGCCGGATCCCAGAGGTTCTGGGGGATCTTGTTCCCTGGGAACGCATCGCGGACAAGCTGCCCATTTACTGTACGTTGGCTTTTCGGGTCAAAAATTTGACCCTGATAGATCGGGGTACCCTCCGGGCTGGTCCCGATTTGCGGACCCAGCAGGCTGGAGAAATCGCCCCCGACCATCGCGGGTGTAGGGATGGTATAAAAGCCACCATAACCGATGTTCTGGACGGCACCACCCGTGGACGCAATCCGCGTTCCCTGATAGTTGCCGAAGATGAAGAACCTGTTCTTAATGATCGGTCCGCCCACCGCCCCGCCGAATTGGTTTTGTTTGAACGGGCCACGACTCGTCCCCGCTTTGTTGAATTCCCACCGGTTGGCGTTCAGCTTGTCATTCTGCAGAATTTCCCAAAGAGTGCCGTGAACCTGGTTGGTTCCCGATTTGATGTTCACGTTCAGAACCCCGCCCGCGCCTCGGCCGTACTCGGCGTTATAGCCGCTGGTCAAAACCTGTATTTCATCGATCGCTTCCGGCGCAGGGCCGACGACATACGCGGTTTGATTAAGGAAATCGATTACGTTTACGTTGTTGTCGACGCCGTTCAGAAGAAAGTTGTTCTGACCGTTTGAACGCACGCCGTTCGCGGAGAAGCCGCCGCCCACGGCGTCGCGTGCCCCGGGCTCAGCCGGGAGCACGCCGGGTGAGAGGCGCGCGAGGTAGGCAAATACGCGCTGCCCACCCAAAGGCAACCGATCCGGATTCGAGACGGTAACGCCCAACGCCGTACTCTCCGTTTGCAAGAGCACACCCGAGGCGGAGACTTCGATGCTTTGAGTAACATCTCCTACCACCAATCCTATCGGCACGCCAACGCGGTCACCGGCCGAAACAGTCACGTTTTTCTGAGCGATGCGGCGGAAGCCTTGCGCTTCCACGGTGACAGTATAAGTGCCGGGTTTCAAAAGCGGCCGGACATATTCACCTACCGAGTTGGTCGTCACATCATACGACAGACCGGTGGCATCTTCGGTAATGGTTACCTTTGCGGCTGGGACACCTGCGCCCGAGGGGTCGGTTACCGTCCCCGTAATGGTGCCTAAATCTCGCTGGGCAAGACCGGTGCTGGTGGATAGCCAAACACAAAAAAGGAATGCCACAAGGCGTGCGGAGGCAGTATATACGTGCATTTTCCCCCTCCTGAGTTGGGCCGAATCTATCACAACTGCAGCACTCGAACAAGAGCGATCTCGAACGCATGTAATACACGTGAACTCGTCACTGTTTGGGGACTCACAGATGGCGCGCGGTTCGAGGAATACAATCGGGTCGAATGCGTGCGACGTTGCTGCCAACGCTGTTCGCGATGACGGCGTTCGCACTCGAGGTGTGGCGTGTGCAGTTCGTCGATATTGCCGCGGTCTCCGGGCTCACCGGTAAGAACGTCTACGGCGGGTTGCATCGCAAGGACTACATCCTCGAAACAACCGGCAATGGCGTCGCCGTTTTCGATTACGACGGAGACGGGTACGAGGATGTGTTCTTTGCCAACGGTACCACCCTGCAGGCGAAACCCGGCGAGGGCGCCCGCCCGCAGCTTTATCACAACGATGGTCACGGTCATTTTGCAAATGTTGCGGAGCCGGCCGCTCTCCGGGATACTGGCTGGGCGCAAGGCGTATGCGTTGCCGATTACGACAACGATGGCCACCCCGACCTGCTGGTGACCCACTACGGCCACAATGTCCTTTACCGCAATCGCGGTGATGGGACGTTCGAAGATAGGACCGAAAAAGCCGGGCTGCCGGTGACCGGGACTCGTTACGGCTCGGGTTGCAGCTTCGTCGACTACGACCGTGACGGGTTCGTCGACCTGTTCGTTGCCAACTACGTGGACCTCGATCTGGTGAACACGCCACGCCCAGGCCAGAATGGGTTCTGCGTGTGGAAGGGGCTTCCGGTGATGTGCGGTCCGCGCGGCTTGCCGATGGCGCGCAATATTCTGTACCACAACAACGGTAACGGCACCTTCACGGATGTGACCGAGCGCGCCGGAATCCTTGCGCCCGGAGGCCGCTATTCCCTGGGCGTGATTGCGGCGGATTTCGACAATGACGGCTGGCCCGACATCTACGTCGCGTGCGATATGACGCCCAGCCTGCTGTTCTGGAACCGGCACGACGGCACGTTCGCGGAGCGAGGCGTGGAGGCCGGTGTCGCCTACAACTTTGACGGCCAATTGCAGGCAGGAATGGGCGTGGCGGCCGCCGATTACGACGGCGACGGGCGACTCGATATCGCGAAAACGAATTTCTCCGGCGACCTGACCTCTCTGTTCCACAACGACGGCGGGAGGATCTTCACAGACGTTTCGAGGGAAGCGGGTCTGCGGGCGCGCCAGTTGCTCGGCTGGGGAATCGCTTTCGTCGATGCAGATGACGACGGATGGAAAGACCTGGTGATCGCCAACGGCCACGTCTATCCAGAGATCGAGCGGGCGAAACTCGGGGACACCTACCTGCAGCCGACGGTGCTGTACCACAATCTCGGCAATGGTACATTCGCTGACGCCACGGCAACGGGAGGGCCGGCCTTCCTCACGGCCCGTCCGGCACGCGGCCTCGCGGTGGGAGACCTGGATGGCGATGGAAGACCCGAAATCGTACTGCTCAATATGAATGCCGCACCGAGCGTGCTTCGGAATCTCGCGCCCGGCGGGCACGCGTTGAACGTGAGACTTGTCGGGACGAAATCAAATCGCAGCGCAATCGGTGCACGTGTCACGGTTTCGGTGGGTGGGCGGAGAATGATCGATGAGGTTGCGAGCGGCGGGAGCTACTATTCGCAGAATTCCTTCACGCTGCACTTCGGCTTGGGCGCGGCACAGGCCGCGGACCGTGTGGAAGTGCGGTGGCCCAAGGGTCCTGCGCAGGAATGGAAGGACGTAAGGGCTGGGCAGACTGTGACCATCACGGAAGGCGCCGCGAAGTTCGAGTCGAAGCCGTTTGAGCGGGTGGGCAAATGACGGATCGGGACGAGAATGGGCGGCGAGTCACCCGACGCCGAGTTCTGGCAGCGGCGGCAGCAGGCATGTTATGGTCGGCTTCCCCTGTGCGCGGGCTGCCGGCGCCGTTCCCTTTTCGCGTGCGCAAGCCCGCCCCATACGAATCCCTATTCAAGTACATCGAACCCGGCAGTGATGAGTTCGCGGTAGAGAAACAGGCGGCGGAGATCGCCGCGCTATTGAACCGGATGCCCGATACCGGCGCGCTGCCGCTCGCGCCTGACTTCCGCGGCACGTCTCCCCTGCCAGCCCGCTATCGCGAAGTGGATGACGGCGTCTACGAAGCCGAGTTCGATCAAGACGACGGGCCATTCGAGGGCGGGCTGCGGAAATGGCTGGATTCCCTGCGAACGATTCGCCGCGCCCGATTTGAGGTCCTGCCGGAAGGACGAGTGCGATTTGAAGTCTCGAGCGCCGTCAACGACGAACTCCATTATCGCGTCGGAATGTGGAAACAGAGCTGGGTGAACGGACGCCTCGCTAACTTCGAGCCGATCGAGGAGACCCTGGTAAAGTCGCCGCAGCCCCTGTTTCGGGACATGACCCACGAGTACTTCGGGGGCGTGGAATCGTTCGAAAAGCAATTGCGGCGCGGCGTGCCATACTGGCGCGCTCGCCTCGATTCGGCCTGCGGTATTGACGTCTACGGAAATACGGGCATCGCCATGGGGGACATCGATGGAGACGGCTGTGACGAGATCTATGTTTGCCAGCCCGGCGGCCTGCCCAACCGTCTCTACAAAAACCGCGACGGTAGGATGGAAGACATCACGGAACGCTGGGGCGCAGGTGTTCTCGACGATACACCGTCGGCGTTGTTCGTCGACTTCCGGAATATCGGACGGCAGGATCTGTTGGTGCTGACAGTGACGGGTCCGCATTTGTTTCTGAACGAAGCGGGCAGTTTCCGGTACAAGCCGGACGCCTTTCGGTTCGCCACTCGCCCGCAAGGCACGTTCACCGGAATGGCTGCCGCCGACTACGATCGCGACGGCCGCGTCGATGTCTACTTTTGCACGTATGTTTACTTCCAGAGCGAAGACCAATACCGCTATCCCATCCCATACCACGACGCCCGCAACGGGCCGCCGAATTTTCTTGTTCACAACGGGCTCACGGCTGAGGGCGGCGGTTTTTTCGAAGACGTGACTAGCATCGCAGGTGCTGACGAAAATAACGACCGATTCAGTTTTGCCGCCACATGGTGCGACTACGATGGCGATGGCTGGCCGGATCTGTATGTAGTCAACGATTTCGGCCGCAATAATCTCTACAAGAACGAGAACGGTCGATTCCGGGATGTGGCGGCAGCGGCGGGCGTGGAGGACATCGGTCCGGGAATGAGCGCGTGCTGGACCGACTACGACGGCGATGGCCGCCCCGATCTTTACGTGAGCAATATGTGGACCGCCGCCGGACAGCGTGTGGTTGCGCAGAAGGAGTTTGCGCCGGCGGCCGACGCCACATTACGCGAAGCTTACCGCCGGCACACCAAGGGCAACTCGCTCTATCACAACCGGGGCGACGGCACATTCGACGAAACCGGCGCCGCAGAAGGAGTCGAAATGGGCCGGTGGGCGTGGGGATCGGATGCGATGGACTTCGATAACGATGGCTCACCAGAGATCCTCGTCGGCTGCGGTATGTTGACCAACTCATCCGAGCGCGATCTGATGAGCTATTTCTGGCGGCAGGTGGTGGCGCGTTCGCCGGTGACAAACCGCGCAGGTCCGGAATACGAGAACGGGTGGAACGCGGTGAATCAGTTGATCCGCGAGGACTATAGCTGGAACGGACGCGAGCCGAACGTGCTGTACGCGCGCCGGGGACGGCGATTTTACGATGTTTCCGGAGTGTCCGGGCTGGACAGGGAGGAGGACACGCGGGCGTTCGGGGTCACGGACATCGACGGAGACGGCAATCTCGACCTGCTGGTGAAGAACCGGCTGGGCCCGCAGTTGCGCGTGCTGCGAAACGAATGGGGCAGCGCGCGGCGAGCGATTGCATTCGAGCTGCAAGGGGTGCACTCGAACCGCGATGCGATCGGCGCTTGCGTCGAGGTCCATCATTCGGGACGCCGATCGGTACAGGAAGTGCGGGCCGGGTCCGGCTACCTTTCGCAGCACACCAAGCGGCTGCATTTCGGGCTCGGCAACACGCCGACGGCAGAGAAGGTGGAGGTGCGCTGGCCCTCCGGCCTGGTCCAGCAGTTCGCGGATTTGGCCGCTGGGTTCTGCTACCGCTTCGTCGAAGGCTCCAACGAGATCTCGCGAAGATCGTTTCTAAAGCGCAAGCCCGCAACCGGGGTATCCGTGGAAGTGACGGGAGAAAATCAAACGGGGTTCGACGCGGCATGGCTGCTCGAGCCGGTCCCCCTGCCCCACGCGCTCACGCTCGAACGTCCCGGCTTCGTTCTCCTGACCGGAGATAAAGGGCCAGGAGCGCCCGCCGGCGTGCCCGTTCAAACCATCGACTTGACCCGCGAAGCAGAGGAGACTGTAGCGTGTTATGGGTTGTTTCGCCGCTATGTATTTGATTACCGGACCACCCTTACAGTTCCGTTGCTGTTGCTTGTGGATGCGCAAGGCCGCGCGCATAAGATCTATCCGGATGTGCCCGGCACGGAGAGTCTGCAGCGCGATCTCCGGCTCCTGCAGGACCCCGGCCGCCTTCGGTTGGCACTGCCCTTCGCCGGGCGATACTTTGCGGAGCCGCGGCGTAATTATTTCCAGCTCGGAGCTGCCTTCTATTGGAGCGGCTATCCAAAGCGGGCACTTGTCTATCTCGAGGAAGTAATCCGGCGGCAGCCGGATAACGGAAGGACCCATCTCGCGATCGGTAACATTCACCTGAGTGAAGGCACTCACGATCTTGCGCGGGAGCATCTGGAGGCGGCCGCGCGGCTGATGCCTGATTCGGCCGACGCCTGGGTGCACCTGGGCAGCCTGGAAGCGGCGCTCGCGAGGTATCCGGCCGCGCTACGAGATTTCGAGAAGGCACTCGCCATCCGTCCCGAGATGGTGTTCGCGCTGGCGAGCGCCGGGCAGGTCCACGCTCGGATCGGTGACATCACGGCGGCAGAGAGAGAGTTCGGACGCGCAATGGAACTGGATCCGCGGGACGCGGACATCGCCGACCAGCTCGGTCTCCTGCTGGCGCGGCAAGGGCGCCTGCACGAAGCCAGGAAGAACTTCCAGAAAGCCATAGCCCTACAGCGCGACCACGCGTCTGCGATCAACAATCTAGGAGTGCTCTATATCCAGTTGGGGCAGGTGGACGATGCCGTGGCGGCGTTCCGTTACGGTATCGAAGTCGCGCCGGACGACGAAACACTCTACTTGAACCTGGCGCGCACTTATGTGCAGACGGGCGATCGTAGCAGGGCCTTCGATGTGCTGCGGCGGTTGCTATTGCGGAAACCCGAGAGCGGTGTGGCACGTAAGGCCCTGCGTGAGTTGGGCGAGCACTAGAGGGTGGTATGTGCCTACTGTCCTTCCCGGAAAGGTGGAGGTGAGTTTTGGCGCTTCGTCGCGCGTCCGTGCTTGCCAACACGATCCACGATGCCCGCCCTGGGCCAGGCAGAAGGGCCAGGCTATCGACAGGTCTTCATGGTTG
>JAOAPT010000483.1 GCA_025463045.1 Candidatus Solibacter sp. | reverse complement strand
GAGGCCACATCACCGAACACAAACGCCGTGTCGCATCCTCCGGGTACAAAGATCAGCGTCTCTCCGCCGCCGCCCCAGTCCACGTAGGGAGCAACTCGCCGACATGCACGAAGCGACTTTGGGCAGCCCGCACGTTGGCAGTCAGCAGCAGCGCCAGAAAGACTGAGTTCGCAAGTTTCAACGCTTCATTCTAAACTCACTGGCTAAACTCACTGGCTAAACTCACTGGCTAAACTTACTGGCTAAACTCACTGGCTAAACTTACTGGCTAAACTTACTGGGGGGACTGTCGCCCTACTTCAATTGCACCAGTCCATGCGCCACGGCGTTGGACTGCTCGCGGTACGCCCGCGCATCGCCGTAGGGCAGAAAGTCCTGATACTGGGAGTGCGGATGCACCAGCCGCCGCGCATGCTTGATCGGGCAAAAATACCGCTCCGTCCGCGCCCCAATCTCCGCGATCATCGCGATCAGTCCATTGACGTAGGAGCAGTACACGCACCCGACCTTCTCGATCGTATTCAGATATTGCAGGCTTCCGCGGTCGAACACCAGGAAATCCTTCCGCCGCACCTTCGGAATCCCGTAGATCGGAAAACAGACCGCCTGATAAATCGCCACCGCCAGATCCACCATAAGAAACGGCAGCACGCATCCATAAATCAGCGGCGACGACAGAATGACCTTCGCCCGCGTAGTCCGCAGGTGCGTCCAACTCGATTTTTTGTACTTCAGGTGCTCCGCGTTTTTCATCGTGTGAGGATAAGCACGGTTAGGGCCGATCCTTCTTTTGATACAAACTTTTGATACAAATACCCCCCCCGCTCCCCGCGAGGACCAGGACGCCCGCCGACTCTCCCCAATTTCGCCGCCGGACCCAACTTCGAAAGCGGCTCGTGTCTCTTCGTCCGCGCCTACCCGCCGGCGACCTCCGTGGGCGTCGAGATCTGGATCGCCGCCTCCGGCACCGTCCCCCAAGCCGAGCGCGGCGTCGCACCGATCGGCCAGATCGACGTCTTTTTTCAATTACGCCGTCGACGACTAATTCCTCCGCGACGGCGTCAAACTCACCGGCACGTCGTTGAAGAACGCACTCCACTCAGAGCCGCGACCGTGAGGGAGTGGTGGTCACTCGCCGGCCTTTCCCGAGTACAACGGCTGGGTCGTGATCTCCAATGACGGCCCCCTCCCGTAGCGCCCCGTCACCGTCCGCGAGAGCTGGACCCGCAAGCCCCGCTCTGCAGGCCCGTGTCGACGAACTCCGCCGCCGGCGCGCGTCCTTCTCCGACAAGGAGCTCGATTCTCCCCCGCCCGCGAAAAGATGGCCTACCAGCCCGACCCCGCCCTTCCCGATTACAAGGAATTTTCCCCGTGAAATCAATCGCCGGTGACGGATCGCCGCGCTCCCTCTGGATGCAGCGCTCGATTACAAGTCCCTCGCCGCCCTCCTCCAGTAGAGCCACGCCATCGCACCCAGCCCCAGGAAAATGCACGCCGAGAGCAGCGCTCCCCAGTAGACCGGCGCGGGCCGGTACTCCATCGCAATCCGATGGCGCCCGCCCGGTACTGCCACCGCGCGCAGCGCCGCATTCGCCGTCAGTACCTCGGTCGCGACCCCATCGATCGTCGCGCGCCAGCCGGGAAACCAGTTGTCCGACAGCACGACGATTCCCGCGCAGCCAAGCTCGACGTTCATCTCCGCGCGCCCCTCGTCAGGTGTCCGCACCGCAACCGGTTCGTTCGCGCCGCATGTTTCCACCGGCACCTGTCGATTCATCACCACCGTCTCGTGCAAGTTCGTGCCTGCGTCCAGCACCTTGCGAACCGTAGCGTCCCCCGGCGCAACCGTCGTGACGCGGTGGACCACCCAGGCTCGCGGGAATGCGTTCGGACGTTCCCAAACTCCCCAGCCGCCGGCGCTCCGGAAGACCTCCCGACCGCTGTCTGCCGACGGCTTCAACGCGACGTAATACCGCACGCCGTAAAGATCGAGTACCTGCGAATTCCACGTCCCCAAACGCCGCATCGCCTCGGGCGCGCTCGGCACAAACCCCGACATTCCGGCGATCCCGTACCAATCGCCGAGGTTGAACAATAGATCGTTGTGCTCGTAAGTCATTCGCGCCGCGCCGATCCGCCCGCTCAGAAACTTCGCCAGATCCGTCGTGCCGCCGTACAGGCGCGGGCGCACCAACGACGCCTTGTCCTCCACATGCACGTAGTCGTAACCGGTGCTGTTGCCGATCTCGAACAGTGACAACATCAGCAAACCGGTGACGAATGCGAGTCGTCCCACACGCCCGCGCTGCCAGCCGATCAGCAGCAGAGCCAGCAGTGCCGCGACGATCGCGATCGCCGCTGCGCGCTCCGCGCCGTGCGGCACGCCTTGCAAAATCGCCGGCGGATACACGCTGACGACGAACAGGAATCCCGCGAGTGCCGCGAGCGCGCCCGCCACACGGCTCAATCGGGCAAACTCCGCGGATAGCAGCGCCGCAACGCCCAACGCACATAACGCCGCCACCGCGACGTCCGCGATCGCCATCGCCATGATCGGCGCGCGCGCTTTCTCAAGTCCGGGCACCAGCGCGTAGAGCACTCCATGAAACGGGTTGGACCGCGCCAACGCAAACAATACGGCCGCGCCGAAGATGCCCGCCAGCAGTCCCGCGCCTCGCCGTCTCGGACTTGCAAGCAGCGCAATTCCCACCAGCGTGAGCGGCACCACGCCAATCAGCGGATTGACGATCGCCTCCTGCGACCCAGGCAGTATGACGAACAGCAACTCCGCCGCATTCCATCCCAATACCTGATGGACCGGGTACGGCACCACGTCCCCCCAGCTCAGAGGATTCGCGGAATTCACCCACCGCAACGCGTAGTGCGCATACTCGATCGCCGGCAGAATCTGCACCGCCGCGCCCGCTGCGCCGACGAACAACGTAACTGCCGTCCGCGCGAATGCCCTCTGCCACGCGCCGATGCCGGCGATCATCAGCACCGCAAACGTCGGGACAGCATGATGCCCGGCCAGGAACGAGAGCGCCAGAAAGCCGCCTGCGAATGCCGCGTTGAAGATCGGGCGCTCGCCGCGCAAACTGCGCAGGTAAAACAGGAACACCAGCGGCAGCCAGATCGCCCCCGCGGCGATCTGCGGCCACGGCGTATTGCCCACAAATCCCGCCGCGCCAAAGAAGACCGCACCCACGATGCTCGCTTCCGGCCCCGCCGGCAAACTCCGCAGAAACGCATAGGCAAACCACCCGCCGAGCACATGCAGCAGCACGAACCACGCGTGAATCCACCCGAGTTGCAGGTGCCCCGAGCCATCGAGCGGCGTCAGCCACAACAGCCACGTGACCGGGCTGAAGACCGCCGGCTGCACCTGTCCGGCCAGCGGCTGCCCGCCCACCAGATAAGGATCCCAAAGCGGGACGACGCCCCGGTGAATCGCCGCCGCCTGTACCTGAAGCCACGGCAATACCTGGTGCCCGATATCCGGACTCTCAATAAAGGTGTACTGCTGCGTCAGAGCGATCTTCCAGAATGCGACCACGATGCACGCCGCAATCACCAGCAGCGCCACCGCATCGGGAATCCATTTTCGGGACCGCATGAAGTAAGCAAGGTACCACGCGTTCGTATCCCCTGACCCCGCCAAGCCCACAAGCACGACAGATCCAAGCCCCTCCCTAACCTCTCTTCTTTTATCGGGGTTCATCGGTGGCTAATGTATCTCCTTCCCATTGCCCTGTTCCAAAACATCAGATTTATATTTCCCCTGCTTTCAGCCACTTGAAATTTTCTTCCCCCTGTAGCCCAAAATCGC
>JAOAPT010000426.1 GCA_025463045.1 Candidatus Solibacter sp. | reverse complement strand
ACGCGAACCGTCTCGGCGGCCTGGTGGCATCGCGCGCCGGTGCGATCCCCGACTGGTCGGCGGCGGAGTTGGAGTAAGAGATGCGGCGGCGAGAATTTCTCGGCGGATTGCTGGCAGCTCCGCTCGCGGGCGCGCCCGCCGCGGACAGCGATCCGCGCGGCATTGATGTGCGCAACATTGTCAACGGATTTGCGATTCCGAAAGAGGGCTACTGCGATCAGCCGTACGTGGTGATCACGTCGGACGGGCGGTGGCTGTGCACGCTGACTACGGGCGGCGGGGTCGAAGGACAACCGGGCCAGCACATCGTGGCGACGATCAGCAGCGATCAGGGCAAGACGTGGACTCCGCTGATCGATATTGAACCGGCGAATGGACCGGAGGCGTCCTGGGTGATGCCGCTCAAGGTGCCGAGCGGGCGCGTGTACGTTTTCTATACGTACAATCGCGATAATCTTCGCGAGATCGCAGGCGTGAACGCGGCGGGGCTGGCGCGGCGCGTCGACACGCTGGGCGCGTACGCCTTCAAGTACTCCGACGATCACGGGCGCACGTGGAGCGAGCGGCACTATATTCCGATGCGCGCGATGCGGATCGATCGCGAGAATCTGTACGGCGGCAAGGTGCTGTTCTTCTGGGGCGTCGGCAAACCGATTCTGGATCGCGGAAAGATGTGGCTCGGCTTTGCGAAGGTCGGCAAGTGGGGGAATCCGGGGGCGATGGTGGAATCGCAGGGCTGCTTCCTGCGATGCGATAACATCACGACCGAGCGCGATCCCGAAAAGCTGCGCTGGCAACTGCTGCCCGATGGCGATGAGGGGCTGCGCGCGCCGAAGGGACCGGTGTCGGACGAAACGAACCCGGTCGCGCTGAGCGACGGCTCGCTATACGCGACATACCGGACGATCGACGGGTACAACTGCCACGCGTACAGCCGTGACGGCGGGCACACCTGGACGCCGCCCGAGTACGCGACTTACTCACCGGGCGGACGGCGCATCAAGCATCCGCGCGCGGCGAATTTCGTGAAGAAATTCTCGAACGGAAAGTTTCTGCTCTGGTATCACAATCACGGCGGCGAATCAGTGCACGCGGCGAACTGGCAATATTATTTCAACCGCAATCCGGCATGGATTGCGGGCGGTGTGGAGAAGAACGGGCATATCTATTGGTCGGAACCGGAGATTCTGCTGTACGACGAGCAGGCGGACGTGCGCATCAGCTATCCGGATTTCATCGAGGACGGCGGGCGGTACTTCGTCACGGAGACGCAGAAGACGATCGCGCGCGTGCATGAGATCGACCGCACGCTGCTCGAGGGATTGTGGAATCAGCACGAGGCGCGCGCGGTCGCGCGGCGCGGACTCGCGGCGGAAGCGGCGGCGGGCGTGCGCACGGTTGCGATGCCGCGGTTGGCGTCGCTCGATGGAGGCGGCTTCTCGATCGAGCTCCGCGTGAAGTTTCGCGAACTCTCGGCGGGGCAGATTGTTTTCGACGCGCGCGATGCGGCGGGCAAAGGGATCGCGATCACGATGACGGATCGATCTACACTGCAGTTGCTGCTCAATGACGGGCGTACGAAGTCGGCATGGGATTGCGATCCGGGGACGCATCCCGGCACGCTGAAGATCGGCGCGTGGCAGCACATTGTGGTTACGGTGGATGGCGGGCCGAAGATCGTGACGTGGATCGTCGATGGCGTGCTCAACGATGGCGGCGCGGTGCGCGAGTTCGGGTGGGGACGGCTCGCCGGCGCGATCCAGGACGTGAACGGCGCGGACTCCGCGCGGCTCGGGCCGGCGCTCTTCGGGGAGCTCGGGAAGGTGCGCGTTTACGATCGGTATTTACGGACGTGACTTAGGGAGTAAAGATGCCGCATTCGACCATATCTATGCCGTCCAGGTCGCGCGCAATCTGTGCGTCTGGGGGCGGAGTCAGCGTTCACGCCGGAGGTGTTCTGGCATAATCAAGCACAGCGGCCAACATTAGGGCATATCACGGCCGCGAGTGCGACCAGCCGAGCGGAGGCCGCAGCGTTCCTTTGGGCTCCTTCGATTTCCAATTCGCCCGTGATCCGCGCCGAAATGGTCAAGCACGCGGGCTAAACGCTGGGCGACTACCCGCGGGTGACTATTGTACGTACCGGTCACAGACTCTTCCGCCGGTCGAGACAAAGCGATGATCATAGACAAGGCCCGTCACCGGAGACCGGCCACCGCCTATAAGAAGTTACTTTGCTCACTGCGGCATCTCGCCGCGGAGCGCCGCCTGGCATGGGCGGGTCAGAGCGAATCTTCTGCGCCAAATTGCGCCGCACTGGGTTGGCATCGAGCCACTCCGGATCTGGCTTTGCGCCGCCCGCACCAGCAGTGAATTACTTCGGGATAGGCTTTTATCCCGACGAAGTAAACCAGTCGTGCAACGCCCAGCCCAGAGGCGCTCCCTGGTACGTCCTGTCGATTACATCGACGGGCGCACCATGCTAGCTTCACCGCGTCCCGGTGAGCGCCGAATGCCGCTCAGTGCAAACCGGTCTCTCCGCCTCTCAGCTTGGCATCCGCTTTCACGTCCTCGCCTAACAGGAAATCGACTACGCCGGTGTGGCCGAATCTGAGTGGCATGGAAGTACGCCCCGGTTAGGGTCCGCGCCGACGACTACGTCCTGTCGCTCGATAAATACGTGATCCTGTGGCGTATGCCGCCGTCTGTCAACGCATGGCTCGAGGATGGCGACTCTCTTCTGATCGCCGAAGACGTGCGCGCCTGTCACGGCCGGTTTGCGCGGCTTTGCCCTCCGGAGCCGCGCAACTCCGGCATTGTTGGTCTGCCTCCATTCTTCGATCCGGAGCCGATCGTGCGAGACCTGCTGGAAACCACCGTTGTGCGGCTCTTAGCGGAGACAGACGAGCAAGGTCTGCAGGTAGCGCTCGTTACATCACGCGAACATCGCGTCGTCGCCATGGATGAAATCAGCATCTCGGGATATTTTCGGCCTCACATGCTCGAATTGGGATCCCGCGGTGCCAACTTCGTGGGCGTACTATGTTTTTCGCCCAGGCACGCTGCATCCGATGTCGTTGC
>JAOAPT010000421.1 GCA_025463045.1 Candidatus Solibacter sp. | reverse complement strand
GCCACCATAGAACTGTCCCGGAATCGTCCCGCTTTCGAAATTTTGCGAGAAGAGAATAACGGTTGCCGAGCACGGAACTGTGAGAAAAATTATGAACGTCAGGAGCGAAACTATCGAACCAAGGTTACCTCCGCTTACGGGTACTAGGACCTTCCGAGAATAAGTTCTTTTTCGCTCAATCAGCAAATTGTCTTTGTATAGTATTTTATTGCATAACGCTTTTGGGAGCCCGCCCGGGCGTTCATGTTATTCTTCCCCGTAAGGATGCCGGTGCGCGGGTCACTGCTGGTTTTTGCCTTTGCGTTTTCCGCCTTGGCGGCAGGAAATGCGGGGTACGTTGGCGCGGCGGCGTGTGCTAAATGTCACGCTGAGATCCACCGCAAATGGACGGGGTCGCGGCACAGCAAAATGGTGCAGCCGGCCACGAAGGAGAGCGTCAAAGGTGACTTCACCCGCGGCAAGCTGCAACTGCGCGGGGCTCCGTATTCATTGCGCGCGAAAGACGGCGTATATTACGTCACCGAGTCCACCATCAGCGGCAAGCCACAGGAACACCGGGTGGATTATACGCTCGGCAACCGGCGCATTCAGCATTACCTGACCACGATGCCGACAGGGCGCGTGATTGTGCTGGCGCCGAGTTGGGACATTCAGCGCCAGCAGTGGTTCCACAATTTCGACATCGCCGATCCGGATGAGACGGATGAAGTGGTGGTGCAGGTGTGGAATAAGAACTGTTTCTCGTGTCATGTGAGCCGGCAGGAGAAACGCTTCGACGCGGCGAAGAACGAATACCGGACGACGTGGCAGGATTTCGGCACGAACTGCGAGCGATGCCACGGACCGGGCGGTCCGCATGTGGAGCACTACAGCGCGACGCCGCGGCCGGCGGGTCCGGCGCGCGACATCGTGTTGCAGACGCGATTGGACGGGGCGCGAAATACGATGGTGTGCGCGCAGTGCCACTCGTTCCGCGATATCTATGTCGCGGGGTTTGGGGCGGGCGAGAACTATTACGACTATTTCGTGCCGATTCTGGAGGCGACGCAGCCGGTCGATCGGGATCCGGCGTACTGGCCCGACGGGCGCACGCGCAGATTCTCGAACGATGCATTCGGGTTGTGGCAGAGCGAGTGTTATCTGAAGGGCGGAGTGGCGTGCACGGCGTGCCACACGGCGGCGCACGAGACGGAGATCGAGCGCAATCCTCAGTTGCGGCCGGATGCGAATGCGCTGTGCACGCGGTGTCACGAAGGGATCGGCAAGGCGTTGACGGCGCACACGCACCACGCGGAAACTAGCGCGGGGAGTTCGTGCGTGGAGTGCCACATGCCGCGGACGGTGCTGAGCATCAAGGCGGAGATCCGCGATCATTCGATGAGCGTGCCGGCCCCTGAGAACACGATGAAGCACGGGATTCCGAACGCGTGCAATCTCTGCCATAAGGATCGCGACGCCCGTTGGAGTGTGGAGAAGATGAGCGCGTGGTACCGGACCGCGTCGCGGCAGAAGTGGATCCGGCGCGCGGATGCGTTCGCGGCGGCGGCCAAGGGCGATGCTCGGGCGATTCCGGGTCTGCTCGCGATTTTGAATGAGAGCCGCGAGGGTCCACTGGCGCGGGCGAATGCGGCATCGTACTTGCCGCGATTCGCAAGCGATGCGCGCGTGTTTCCGGCGATGCGGGAGGCGCTCGAAGATGGCGAACCGCTGGTCCGCGCGGTCGCGTCGCTGCGGATCGCGGCGGGTCCGGCGGAGAAGGCGCAGGCGATTGAGTCGCTGACGAAGGCGCTCCGGGATAACGTGGCGACGGTGCGGATCGGTGCGGCGGTGTCGCTGGTCAGCATGGGAGTGAAGGAGCTGACGGGCGAGGATGGCGCGCGGTTCGAACGCGCGAAGGAACTCTATCGGGCGCGTGCGGAATTGAATGTGGATGATGCGGAGCAGCAGATGGGCGCGGGTCGATTCTACCTGTTGACCGGAGATCCGGCGCGCGCTCTCGCGGCACTGCAGACCAGCTTGCGGCTCGATCCGCTGGTGCCGGCGAAGTACTTGCTGGCTGCGGCGTATGTCCAGCAGGGCGAGGTGGCGAAGGCGCGCGAAGTGCTGCTGACGATTCCCGCGGGCGATGCGGACTATGAGAAGGCGCAGAGGCTCTTAAGGGCTATCGACGCCGTGAGATAGAGGGCTTCGCCCTGGATCTCCCTGGCGGGAGGTGGCCGTATGGGGAAGACGAGGGAGTCGGAATCGCGGGCGCGAGGTGCTTTGGTGAAACTGCTGTAACGACGGCGCGCCGGGGCGCGTCACAGCTACACACACGTGAGAGTTCCACCTACGATACGCCTCGTGGCGATTACCATCCTGGCTGTGCTGGTGCATGGCTACCACCTCGGGGTGGACGATAGCGCGATCTATGTGCCTGCGATCAAGCGGGTGGCCGATCCGAACCTCTATCCGTTCGGGGCGGAGTTCTTCATGTCGCATGCGCATCTCTCGATCTTTGCGATGCTGGTGGGCGGGCCGGCGCGGATGGCGCGGCTGCCGATCGATGCGGTGATCTTCGCGTGGCACGTGCTGAGTATCTTTCTCTTGCTGCTAGCGGCGTGGCGATTGTTGAGCTGCTGCTTCCAAAGCGAGCGCGCGCGATGGTGCGGGGTGGCGCTGCTCGCGGCGACGCTCAGTGTGCCGGTCACGGGCACGGCGCTGGCGATCATGGATCCGTATGTGACGGCGCGGTCGCTCTCGACGCCGGCGACGCTGTTCGCGATCGCATGCTATTTGACCAATCGGCGGAGGCAGGCTGCGGCGTGGCTGGTGTTGACGGCAGCGGTGCATCCGCAGATGGGCGTGTATGGCGTGCTGTTTCTGGCGTGCCTGGAAGTAGTGCGTCGCGGGCGCACGGAGCAGGTTGCGCAGCCGGTGATGGGCGCGCTCGTAGTGCTGCCGTTTCTGCCGGACTTCGCGCCGGTGATCGGGCCGGCGAGAGAGTGCCTGTTGTCGCGCGACTTCTTTTTCGTATCGACGTGGACGTGGTATCAGTGGGTCGGCGTGTTCGCTCCGCTGGCGCTGTTGTGGTGGTTCGCGGCGGCGAAACCTCGGGGCACGCTGCCGGCATTCAGCGAAGTGGCGGGTGGACTGATTCCCTTCGGAGTGGCGTTCACGGCGCTTGCGGTCGTACTGGCGATTCCGGCGAGCCTGGAGGGCTACACGCGGCTGCAGCCGATGCGGAGCTTTCATCTGCTCTACGTAATCTTCTTCCTGCTGATCGGCGGATTGCTGGGAGAGTACGTTTTGAAGGCGCGCGCGTGGCGATGGGCGGCTCTGTTCGTGCCGCTGGCGATCGGGATGACGATGCTGCAGGTGAGCACGTTTCCGGCGAGCGCGCACGTGGAGTGGCCCGGGTCGAATGACGGGAACAGCTGGACGTCCGCGTTCTTGTGGATCCGCGCCAATACGCCGAAGTCGGCGGTGTTCGCACTCGATCCGAACTACATGGCGCAGCCGGGCGAAGACACGCATGGCTTCCGTGCGGTGGCGGAGCGCAGCGCGCTAGCGGATCGGATTAAAGACAGCGGCGCGGTGTCGCTCTTTCCGCAGTTGGCGAAGGAATGGCAGAGTCAGGTGACGGCGGAGCACGGGCTAGATCACTTCGTGCTGGCGGATTTCCGCAAGCTGGTCAAGCTGTATCCGGTAACGTGGCTCGTGATGATCGCGGACGTCGCGCCGGGCCAGATCTGTCCGTATCGGAATCGCGATTTGGCAGTCTGCCGGATGTAGGTTCTACTCTACTGGATGTAACTCTACAATGGAACATGCCGGCACAGCGCACAGCGAAAATCGTGGAGAGCGGATCGCCATTCCCGTTGGGCGCCACTCTTCTTCCTGACGGCGTAAACTTCGCTCTCTTCTCCAAAAATGCGACTGAGGTTTTTCTGCTGCTCTTCGACACGGCGGACGGTCCTCCGACCGATGTCATCCAACTGCGCGAGCGCGATAAGCTGATCTGGCACGCCCACGTGAAGTTTGTGAAGGCCGGCCAACTGTACGGGTATCAGGTAGTCGGCGACTATCGTCCGGAGTACGGGCTGCGCTTCAGCGATTGCAAACTGCTGCTCGATCCGTACGCAAAGGCGGTCACGGGGAAGTTTCGGAATACGGACAATCTGCTGCTCGCGTACGACGCGCAGGCGGGGTTGGCGGATCTCTTAAAGGACACGCGCGAGAATTTCGCGATCGTCCCGAAGGGCATCGTGATCGACAACGCGTTCGACTGGCAGAGCGTTGGTTCGCCGGACTTCGGGCTGGAAGAGTTGGTGATTTACGAGGTCCACGTGAAGGGGTTCACGGCCCACGCGTCGTCGGGCGTGAAGGCTCCGGGCACGTATCTCGGATTTATCGAGAAGATCCCGCACCTGACGCGGCTGGGCGTGAATGCCGTCGAGTTGTTGCCGGTGCACGAGCACTACGTCGACGATTTCCTGGTGGGGCGCGGGCTGACGAACTATTGGGGCTACAACTCGATCGGGTTCTTCGCGCCGGAATCGTCGTATGGGAGCGGCGCGGCTCCAGGGGCGCAGGTCGCGGAGTTCAAGACGCTGGTGCGGGAACTGCATCGCGCGGGGATTCAGGTGATTCTCGACGTGGTCTACAATCACACGGGCGAGGGCAATGAGATGGGGCCGAGCATCAGTTTCCGCGGGATCGACAACCCCTCGTACTACGCGCTGACCGGGCCGGCGGAAGCGCCCTGCCGGTATTACCGAAACTACACGGGCTGCGGCAACAGTCTCGATTTCGAGAGCCCGGCGGTGATCCGCCTGGTGATGGATTCGCTGCGGTACTGGATGCAGGAGATGCACGTGGATGGATTCCGCTTCGACCTGGCGAGCGTGCTGGGGCGGGGCGCGGACGGGAGCTTCCGGTCGACGGCCGGCTTCTTCGATGCAGTGGCGCAGGACCCGGTGTTGTGCCGCGCGGCGCTGATCGCGGAGCCGTGGGATACGGAGACGTACCAGCTCGGCAAATTCCCGCTCGATTGGTCGGAGTGGAACGGCAAGTTCCGCGACACGGTGCGGCGATTCGCGAAGAGCGATGCCGGACAACTTGCGCAATTGGGATGGCGGATGACGGGGTCGGCGGATCTGTACGGCGACAGCGGACGGTCCGCGTACAATAGCGTGAACTTCGTGACGTGCCACGACGGGTTCACGCTGCACGATCTGGTGAGCTACAACGGGAAGCATAACGAGGCGAACGGCGAGGCGAATCGGGACGGCACGGACGATAACAACTCGTGGAATTGCGGCGCGGAGGGCGAGACGGGCGATCCGGGGATTCTCGCGCTGCGACGGCAATTGACGAAGAATCACGCGTGTACTTTGCTGTTCGCATGCGGCACTCCGATGATGCTGGGCGGCGACGAGTTCGGGCGATCGCAGCGAGGAAATAACAACGCGTATTGCCAGGACAACGAGACGAGCTGGTTCGATTGGGAACTCGCGGCGGCGAATGCGGATCTGGTGGAGTTCTTTCGGAAGGCGATCGCGTTTACGAAGCGGTATCCGGTGCTGCAGCGGCGGAAATTTCTGCTCGGGAAGGATCTGGATGCGGACGGCGTGCCGGATCTGGAGTGGTATGTGCGGGACTGGTCGGACGCGAATGCCCGAACGCTCTGCTACCAGTTGGATACGACCGAGGGCGGGATCAAGTGCGATGCGGACCGGCTGTTTATCGTACTGAATGGGCACTACGAATCGCAGTGGGTGGCTCTGCCGGGGCTCGAATCGGGGAAGTGGTATCGGGCGATCGATACGAGCTTGCCGGCAGGCCAGGATTTTGCAGAGGCGGGGAAAGAAGTGCGGGTGGATCCGGGCGATCACTACATTGCGAACGCCCGGAGTACGGTGGTGCTGCTGGCGCGGTGAGGCGTTAGAGGAGGCGGAAGTTGACCTCGACTTGCGCGGCGACGGTGACGGGTCTGCCGTCCTTCGTGCCGGGGCGGAACTTCCAGCGCTTCACGGCCTCGATCGCTTTTTCGTCGAGACCGAGCCCGAGACTGTGGAGCACGCGGATGTTCTGCGCGCGGCCGTTGGCGTCGACTTCGACATACAGAAGGACGGAGCCCTGGTATTTCGCCTTGCGCGCTTCTTCCGAATATTCGGGCTCGACCTTGGACACCAGGGAGGGCGCGGTGACGCCGCCACCCGTTCGAAAGACGCCGCCGCCGATACCGCCGCCTTCGCCCGGTCCGAGGCCGCCGCCTTTGCCCGGGCCAACTCCGCCACCCGAACCGGTGCCGATACCGCCGCCCGAGCCCGGACCGTTGGAAGCCGGCCCGAGCTTCGCCAGCGGATCGCCGAACTGCGTCATGTTGACGTTTGGCGGCTGAAGGTCGGGCGGCCCGATGAGTGTGGGGTCCATGGTCAGCTTCGGGTTCAGATTCGCCAGCACGGCGGATGGCGGCGTGAACTGCCTGGGGGCGAACTTGGGGGCTCGTCCTTTTGAGGGTGGGAGGGGGGAGTGATCGCCGCCGCCTCCGCCGCCCTGCGCGAGAGTTTTCCTTGCGGGCGCCTTGGGTTCATAGGCAGAGATGTCGGGCGCGATCAGCGTGGTGGTGTTGCCCGTGATCTTCTGGCGCACGGTGGGCGTCAGGGCGGCTGCAAAGACGAGGGCCGCGGCGGCGGATTGAATCGCGATCGACATGACGAACGATTTCTTCTGACGCCCGTACTGTCCCCAAATGTTGCTCACCAGCACGGGCTTGGAGGTTACGTCGAGCGGCGGGAGCGGACGGAAAAGATCGCGCAGGCCGCTCCACAGGGAACGATGCCAGGGCACATCGAGCGTGGGCGGGAGCAGCAGGCGTTCGAGATGGTCGGTCGCGGGGATCACGGTCCAGCGAAGTTCGGCGGCGCGATCTTTTGCGGTGGCGGCGCGCTCGGACCAATTGCGTACGGCTCCGCGAAAACTCGATAGGGGGAGGGCGAGTGCGGCGATTTTGGCCTGGCAATCGGCGCATTCTTCCCCGTGCTTGCGGTCTTCCAGGCTGGCGGTTCCGATGAGGTACATAAAGACTCCTTGCTCAGAGAGATGGTTGTTCATTGGGTTTCCTCCAGCCTGGCGCGTACCGTATGCAGCGCCCGAAAGAGGTGTGCTTTGACCGTGCCTTCCTTCATGCCGGTGACCTCGGCGATTTCGAGAAGGTCCATGTCTTCGACAAATCGGAGCAGGAAGACCGTTCGCTGCCGGGAGGGTAGACGGCCCGCCGCGGCCCAGATGGCCTGTACCTGCTCTTGCACCAGAACCGCCGTTTCCGGCGATTGCTGCTGGCGATCGGGGACTGAATTCCCGATGTCGGCCAGGTCGTCGCCGGTGTGGAGGGAACGCCTCCAGAACTTCAGCCGGCTGCTGGATTCGTGATTGCGGACTAAGTTTGCGGCGATCTGCATCAGCCAGGTGGCTATGCTGGAAGCGCCGCGGAACTGGGCGCGAGCCTGGTACGCGCGCACGAAACAATCCTGCGTCAGGTTTTCCGCGGTTTCCCGGTCGCGGAGGGAGGCGAGGAGAAAGCGGAAGATGCGCGGACGATGGAGGTGAACGAGAGAATCGAAATCTTCGTCCGGCGGCTCCAGCCTGGATAAACTGCCTCGTTCCATTCGAACGTATAGACAGATTTTGGGGCGGCGGGGTTTACACGGTGAATCCCGTTGTGAATCGGCGGAGCAGTGTGGTGCTGCCGGCACGGGTAGGGGCAATACAATGGAGGGCAATATGAAACAGCCGCGGATTGTGGTGATTGGGAGCGCGAATATTGATCTGGTGACTTACACGGATCAGTTTCCTCGTCCGGGTGAGACGATTTTCGGGCGTGAGTTTAGTTTGGGATTTGGCGGGAAGGGAGCGAATCAGGCGGTGGCGGCGCGGCTGTGCGGGGCGGAGGTCGCGATGGTGGCGCGGGTCGGGGACGATTTGTTCGGGCCGGCGAATATCGAGAACTTCACGTCGCGCGGGATCGATGTGCGGCATGTGATGACGACCGCCGGCGTATCGAGCGGGGTGGCGCCGATCTTTGTCGAGAGCTCGGGGCAGAATCGGATTTGGGTAGTGAAGGGCGCGAACGATCGCGTCTCGCCGGCGGATGTGGATGCGGCGAGCGACGTGCTCGAGGGCGCGCATTTTCTGGTGATGCAGTTGGAGATTCCCGTCGAGACGGTGTATTACGCGCTGCGGTTTGCGCGCGAGCGCGGAATTCGCACGATCCTCAATCCGGCGCCCGGACAGGCGCTAGAGCTGGCGCGGATCGCGGCTGCGGATTACGTGATTCCCAACGAGACGGAGGCGGAAGCGCTGGCGGGGATGCCGGTGCGCGACTTGGATGACGCGCGCGAGTGTGCGCTCCGGTTGCTGGATGGCGGAGTGCGGCGCGTGATCGTCACGCTCGGCGCGAATGGGGCACTGCTTGCGAGGAAAGATGGGATGACGCACGTCGCGCCGTTCGCGGTGACGCCGGTCGATACGACGGGAGCGGGCGACGCGTTTATCGGGAGTCTGGCGTGCTTCCTGGCGGAAGGGTGCGAGGAGACTGCGGCGATTCGGCGCGCGAATCTTTATGCGGCGCTGTCGACGCTAGGTCCGGGCACGCAGAAGTCGTTCGTCACCCGCGAGCGCTTCGACGCTGAGTGGGGTGGGCATTAGCGAATCGGCGGCCGGCCAGTTGCGGCGGTCGATGATGGTCGCGGGCTCGTAGCTGTGGCCTTGCGCGAGGCGTTTCTCTTCGCGGAGACTGGTCCACCAGAGGACGGGGCCGAGGAGTTTGGCGGCGGCGATGGCGATCAGGCCGAACTCGCGCTGCATCTCTTTGCGCAGCGCACGGATCTGGAGCGCGACGGCGGCGTTGGAATCGCGCAGACGATATTCCATGCCTTGCAACATGCCGACCCAGGCGTGGCGGAGCACCTTGGCGTCGCGTTCGAAGCGGGCGCGGATGCGGGGGTCGGGGTGATTCTTGTAGCGCATCCAACCGGCGAAGGTGGTGCGGCAGATGCGGAAAAGGCTGGGACCGTTGCGTTCGAAATCGCGCTCGAAGGCATGCGCGAGCGAGCGCGTGGATTGCTCGCGCGAGATCGCGGCGTGCTCGAAGTTGAAGGCGTGCTGGCCGTGGATGTCGGCGAGGTTGACGTCGAGAAGGCGTCCCTGGCCGGCCATCTCGTGATAGAGCGGCGTACCGGGGACCGGCGTGTAAAGCATGAACTGATGCAGGTCCGTCTCATGGGATACGGCGAACTCGATCTCTTCATCGATGTTGGCGGGTGTGTGGTGCTCGAGGCCGATGATGGTGGAGCCGAGCAGGACGATGCCGTGCTCGCGAAGTTCGCGGGTGAGCTTCAGGGTGTCGGTGCCCTCGAGCTTGGAGTAGTTGGATCGCGGCGATTCGAGGCCGAGCCAAATGGACGCAATGCCGATTTCGACGAGCTCCTCGCAGGTGTACTTGGCGATGGCGTTGGCTGAGGAGAAGATGTTGAACGACCAGCTCTTTCCGGCGGCTTTCATCAGCACGAGAAGTTCCATGACACGCTTCTTCTGCAGAAGGAAGTTCTCGTCCATGATGAAAAACGCGCGGGTGTGACGCGTCCTTTCGACGCGTTCCATGAGGTCGAAGAGCTCCTGGCCGGTCGAGTAGAAGTTGAGCATCTTGCCCTTACCGCCGAAGAACGCCGATGTCGTGCAGAAGTTGCAGCCCATCGGGCAACCGACGGAGGAGATGATGGTCGCCGCGGTATCGGTGGTGTCGGGGATTTTGACGCCCATCACGCGGAGGTCGAAACCGGAGGAGAGATCGGGATGTCGGATCGGGGCGTCGACTACCTCGCCGAGGAAACTGCGCATCCACGCGATGCCGTCGCCCTTTACGATGTGGTCGGCATCGATCATCGTTTCGACGCCGGGGATGGCGGCGACGTGGCCGCCGATGACGATCGTGCTGCCGGGGGAAAGCTCGCGCACCATGCGGCACATCTCCTGCGCTTTGGCGACGTTGACAATGATTGAGGAGATGCCGACGATGTCGTATTGGTGCGCGGTCAGTTCGCGGGCGAAGGTCTCGCGTGTGGGGAAGTCCAGCACCGCGCAGGCCGCCGAGATGTTTTCCTGAATCATCAGGATGCCCCAGGAGCGGTGAAAGCGCCGCAGGGAGAACGAGCCCTGGCCGCGGGTCACCTGATTATGATAGAGCTCCATCGGGTTGATAGCGCGGCTGCCGAATGCATCGTCTTGCGCGTAGGGTCCGAAGACGGACGTGAGCAGCACCTTGGCACGCGAACGTTTTGGATGAATCATATATTCGGATAAATAGAGCTATTGATTGCGAATGGTAGCAGGGTGACGGCTAGGGGTAATGTAATAGTAGTGTCGCCGATCCGATTATCTCAAATGGCCCATGGCGTGCTTAATCGACAGCGAACCAAATCAGGAGGGCTCCCCATGGCCAAGGGAACTGTTGCCATCACCGTTGAGCGCTGTAAAGGATGCGGGTTCTGTGTAGAGTTTTGCCCCACCCACGTCCTGTCGCTCTCATCCGCTTTTAATTCAAAGGGTTACCATCCACCTCACGTCGTTGCCGGGGAGAAGTGCAGTGGCTGCGACTTGTGCGGGATGTACTGCCCGGATTTTGCGATCTTCGGAGTTCGTCATGCACGCTGACCCTAAAGGTGTACTCACAGGTGTCCATTTTCTCGACGGCGATCACGCATGTTGTGAGGGAACCCTCGCAGCAGGTGCGCGATTTAGCGCAGGTTATCCGATTACGCCTTCCACGGAGGTCGTCGAGCGGTTTGCGTGGCGGATCCCGACGGTCGGCGGAATCTTCATCCAGATGGAAGACGAGCTGGCGGCTTCGATCGCGATTCAAGGCGCGGTCTGGGGAGGCGCGAAGGCGTTCACGGTGACCTCCGGTCCCGGGTTCTCCTTAATGATGGAGCACATCGGGTACGCGGCGATCACGGAGACGCCCTGCGTTTTCGTGAACGTGCAGCGCGGCGGACCATCGACGGGGCTGCCGACGCTGCCGGCGCAGGCCGATATGATGCAGGCGAAGTGGGGCTCGCACGGCGATTACAGCATTATCGCGCTGTGTCCGAATTCGCCCCAGGAATGCTTCGACCTGACGATCACGGCGTTCAACCTGTCGGAGGAGTTTCGCGTTCCCGTCATGATGATGCTGGACGAGTGCGTCGGGCACATGACGGAGAAGGTCGTGATCCCGGAGGCGGACACGATTGCGATCACGCCGCGGCGGTTTACGAAGAAGACGCCCGAAGAGTTCCGGCTGTTCGAACCGCAGAGCGACATGGTGCCGGATATGGTGAAGGCGGGCGACGGGTACCGGTTCCATGTGACGGGTCTGACGCACGACGAGCGCGGCTATCCGAGCATGAATGTGGAGACGCAGGACGTCCTGGTGCGCCGCATGCACGACAAGTTGAAGCCGTTCGAAAACGGGCGCGCGATCTATGAGGCGGAGTTCCTGGACGATGCGGAAGTCGTGGTGGTCTCCTACGGGATTACGTCGCGCGTGGCGCAGCGGGCGCTGCAACTGGCGCGCGAGCAGGGCGTGAAGGCCGGCAAGTTCCGCATGATTTCGGCGTGGCCGTTCCCCGAGCAGCACATCCGCGAACTGGCGGGTCGGGTGAAGGCGTTCGTGGTGCCGGAATTGAATATGGGGCAGATGGTCCGCGAAGTGGAACGGTGCGCCGCGGGCAAGGCGAAGGTAGTCTCCGTTCCGCACGCCGGCGGCAGCGTGCATGATCCCGACGTCATTCTCAAAGCGATTCTGGAGGCAGCCCGATGAGTGAAGCCCTTCTCGATATTCCGGTGAACCCTACGAATCCGGTGGAACCGTTCCTGCGGATGGACCGCATGCCGCACATCTGGTGCCCGGCGTGCGGCATCGGCACTACCGTCAATTGCTTCACGCGCGCGCTGGAGAGCTCCAAGCTCAATCTGGATAAGGTGGCGATTGTTTCCGGGATCGGCTGCACGGGCCGGGTTGCCGGGTACGCGAATCTGGACAGCTTCCATACGACGCACGGACGCGCGATTCCGTTCGCCACGGGGCTGAAGCTATCGAATCCCGAATTGCAGGTGGTCGTGTACTCCGGCGACGGCGATCTGTTCGCGATCGGCGGGAATCATTTCATCCACGCCGCACGACGCAATATGGATATCAAGGTGATCTGCGTCAATAACCTCACCTATGCGATGACCGGGGGACAGACGGCGCCGACGACTCCGGCATCGGTGATCTCGGCGACGTCGCCATACGGCGTGTTCGAGCCCTCGTTCAATCTGGTGCAGCTCGCTGAGGCGGCCGGCGCGTCTTACGTCGCGCGGTGGACGACATTCCACGTGAAGCAGTTGAGCCGCAGCATGGAAGAAGTGCTGCACAAAAAGGGATTCTGCTTCATTGAAGTAATCTCTCCGTGTCCGACGCTTTATCAGCGGCGTAACAAAATGGGCGACGGGCTGGACGCGATGAAGTTCTACAAAGAGGTCAGCAAGGTGCGAAACGGCGCTCCGACGAGCGAGTGCGCACTGACCAAGTCAGGCGAAATCGTAGTCGGAAAATTTGTGGACCGCGACCGCCCGGACTACCTGGAGCTGCTGAGAGCGCAGATGACAGAGAGTTTGGGCGACCGTTACGCGGATCCGGAGGTCTCATGCAGCGAGGGCTAACGAAATTAGGACTCACCGAAATCCGCATCGGCGGGTTCGGCGGTCAGGGAGTGATCCTGGCCGCGGTGGTGATCGGCAAGGCGGCCGCCATCTTCGAAGGCGGATACGCGACCATGACGCAGAGCTTCGGTCCGGAGGCGCGCGGCGGATCGTCGAGCGCGCAGGTGATTCTGTCGGGCGATCCGATTCTCTACCCGTACGTCGCCAATCCGGACATTCTGGTGGTGATGAGCCAGGAGGCGTACACGCGCTTCTCGCCGCAGCTCAAACCGGGCGGCATCCTGATCACTGAGCAGGAGCTGGTGCGGATTGATCAGGCTCCGACGGGGATTCGGATGTACGGCGTGCCGGCGACGCGGCTGGCGGAGGAGTTGGGGCGCAAGGTGGTACTGAATATCGTGATGGTGGGCTTCTTCGGGGCAGTCACCAACATGCTGAATCCGGACAACCTTCGCCAGGCGGTGGCAGACAGCGTGCCGCCGGCCATGCAGAAGCTCAACCTGCAGGCGTTCGACAAGGGGTTCGCGTATGGGGCCGAGATGATCCAGGGCCTGGCGGAAGACAAGGACGCCGAGCAGTTATTCGCACTTGAGTCATAGACACGCTAACCATCGGCAGCAGTCGGAGTCAGCCTCCAGTCATCCGGTGGCTTGCACCAAAGTCGATCTATAAAGATTTTCACCTTTTGCGCGATTATTCACCTGTAAGCGGCCTGACCAGTTAGAAATTGTACGGTCCGGCCGATTTCCCTCAGGTGATCAAACGACGTGAACAGGTTCCTTCTGCTGTCTCTCGGCCTTGTAGCTGGTATCCATGCTGCTCCCGCGCTGGTGAACTCCACCGTGTGTGCCTCTGCCTCGGCTTGCCCCACAACGTGGAGCCCCGCGACGGGAAACCGTATCGTGGTCTGGTACGAGAATTACGATCTCGACTACGCCACTCCTCCCCGATCCGAAAATGGGACCTATACCCAGATCGCCTACGATTCCCAGAATACGTGGCGTGCTCACGTACGTATTTTCGTTTCGTCGCCGCTGACGGCGAGCGGCGCGATTACCGTCGTCGCTCCCGCGCCGCTCACGTACCTGGTGGTCGCGGAGTTTTCTGGTGTAAGCGGGACGTTGGATGGCGGAGCGCAGAGCGCGGGGTATCCGTATAGCACGCCGTACTGCCCGGGAAGTGGCATGCTGACGCTGACTACGGCGAACGCCGGTGCCCTGCTGCTCGGCGGCTTCGCGAACGCCGCGGACGGAGGGCCGATTTGGGGCTGTGCTCCGATAAGCGGCACGCTGGTGCCTGGACACCCGGCGTGTTCGGCATACAATGCGTGGGCTCCGACGTACCAGATTGCCGGGGCGGCGGGGCAATACGAGCAGGCGGTCTCGGTGTATCCGGGCTGGAATGCGGGGACGAACTCCTGCCTGTTTGTCGCTCTTCAGCCGACGCCCGATGTCACGCCGCCGCCCGGGACGCAAACCGCCTTCCCGGTCACGGCGACTGCCAAGGGGCCGAATCAGATCAACCTCACGTGGGACGCTCCACCGTTGAGCGGCAGCAGTTATGGCTACATCGTCGAGATTCAATCGGCCGGCGACCCGCGATATGCAACGTTCACGGAGATGCAGCCGATTCCGCCGGCCAGCGGCTATACGTGCGATTCGGCGGCGAACTGGGTAGGGCACGGAACGGGCTGCACGATCAGCGATCCATCCGGCGTCCACGTCTATAATCCGACAGTGAATGGGGTACCGCTGTGGGTTACCGAGGCGCAGTACATTGATCCGCAGGACGGCACGCCTGCACAGTTCATTGCCTCGGGACTCAAGAGCAACACCTTGTACCGGTTCCGGGTGCGCACTTACACCGGAAGTACGGCTCCGGTTTACGGGGACTACTCGGCCGTCGCCACGGCCACGACGGACGCGTACAACATTCGGTACGTGTCGACGCTCGGCAACGACGGCAACGACGGTACGGCGCCGGACAGCGCTCACGCGTGGCGGAGTATCAGCAAGGCGTCGGGGATCGTATGCGGTACGGAGCTGGTGGTGATGGGCGGCAGCTACGCCAACGAATATTTCTGGATGAACCAGAACTGCACGCCGCGGAATAAGGCGGTCGTGATGGTCAACCCTGGCGACACGGCGACGATTACGTCGAATGCGCACTTGGATTGGGGCGCGGCGGTGACGGTGGCCGGGACGAACATCGTGATCGACGGACTAAACGTCAGCATCAACGGCGATTCGGACTACGCGCTCCGGCTAAACGGAACGCATAACGCGCTGTTCAACGTTGGGCTGGGGCCATCGATCGTTCCCAGTTCGTACGGCGGGGTCGCCGTCCAGGGCGCGTACAACCTGATCTATCGCAGCTATCTGCACGATTACGGCTCGCCGTTCTACGGGCAGAACCCTTCGGGCAATGGAGGGTTTGTGCTGACGGTGGAGGGATCACACAACGTGATGTGGAGTAATCATTTTACGCGCGGCGGGCATGATACGTCGTTGTGTCACAACGGCTGCTCTTACAATCGCTGGCTGAATAATATATTCGACGGCGGCTGGGGGATGGCGTTCGAGGTTGTATTTGGGGGATCGTCTTACAACCTTTTTGAGGGCGCGATCAGCAGGGATCCGGGAGCGCTCGAAGCTAGGATTTACAAGCCTGGATTTGAGCTGAGTTATTCCAATAATGTGGTGAGGCGCTCGATCTTCGCCGGAACATCGGCGGGGAGCATCGGGAAGGCGGTCGAGATCTCGGCCTACGACACGGCGGCGAACAATCTGGTGTACAACAACGTGTTTTACAACGTGGCGCGATGTTACTTCCAGAGCGACAACAGCGGCGTCGCGGCTTACGACGGAGTGAAGGTGCAGAATAATATCTGCCAGTTCACCGGTGACGCCACGGAGATGTACCTGAACAATGCTACATCCGGCGCGGTGAGCTATAACTCTTTCCGGATGATCGGCGGGACGGGGAATGAGGCGAGCGTCGTCTGGAATCAGGATGGGCCGTACGCTCCCTACCAGCTTCATCAGACGGTGACGTTCGCCGATGCGACTTATGCGCCGGCGTGGCAGAAGAATGCGGGGCTATCGGTCTTACCTGTGTCTTTTACCGATGTAACGCATATGGACTTCCATCTGGCACCGGCGAGCCTATTGCGCGGTGCCGGGACCAGGGTGGTCGACCCCCAGTGGGGCTTCTCTTTCCCGGGCGGAGTGGACTTAGGTGCTTATGGGCTGACGTCTCCCACGGGATCGGCGAGGTAAGTAGCCGGTCTAACTGGTGGCGGTTCTGGCGACATTCAGTGCCAGCGAAAGAACGAGCTTGCGATGAGTCGGAGTCAGGCAGGTCAACAGGGCGACCGTCCCATACAGTAGCGTGGTGCCGGCGCCGATCATCGCGAGTTCGGTCCAGTTTGTGCCGCGGAGTCCGGCGTGGCGGATGAGGGCGACCGGCGCCCCGATCGCAATCGCGGTGGCGGCGGGACGGAAGTAGATTCTCGTCATGTAGTTCACGAAGCTGACGTCCAACGTTCTGCAAACCAGGACGGGTGTGACGATTCCGCGTACGGCAATCATGAGGCCGGACACGACGCACGCCGCTCCGAAGATGCCGAAGCGTGGAACGACAAAGAATAGCGCGGTGACCGAGATCGCGCCCTCGCAGGCAAGCAGGCGTGCATAACCGCGATGCTCTCCGAGGCCGAAGAGCACCGCACTGGAATTGTACTGGCCGCCCAGGACAAAGGCGCTGGAGATCAGCATCAGCGGCAGCAGAGGCGCGCTGTGCTCGGCGAATTGCTCTCCCAGCCAGAGCCGGATGAGTTGCTTTCCGAAGAGGCCGAGGACAATCACGAACGGCATGTAGACGGCGAAGCAGTAGCGGTTCACATCGATGGCGAGCTGAGCGACGGCCCGGCGCTTGGCGTTCGCGTCGAGCTCGGCCACGCGGGAACGGGTGACCAGCGCGATCCGGGAAACGATGTCGGTAACGTTCTGTACCAGCTTCAGCGGCAGCGCGAAGAATCCGACGAAGACGGTCGGCAGGAAGTGGCCGATCATCATAGGGGCGGACTGATTCAGAAGCAGTCCCGATCCGCTGGCAAAGAAGGCCGGGATGCCGTAGCTGAGGATCTCGCGGAATACGGGCCACTTCACGAAGCGCGGGGAGAATCGAAGCGCCGGGAATACGGACGCGAAATTCCGGGCGTGGAGCAGGGAGCCGAGCAGTTGGGAGATGACGTATACGGCGCCGACTTCCATCAGTCCGCCGCCGAGCGCGAGCACTAGCACGTACCCCGTGGATCGGCAGAGTACGGTCAACATGGTCACGCGGTTGGTGAGGTCGAATCGCTGGAAGGCATCGAGGGCCGCGACGTACATCTGCAGTACTACGCAGATGCCCCAACTCATCCCCGTCATGAGGATGAGTCCTGTGAAGTCCCGGCGATAAGCCGCGGGAACTTTGAACATTGTCACCAGGCCGGGACCGAGGGTCGCGGTGATGAGCCACAAGAGCAGGGCGATGCCCGCAAAGTAGCACATCGCGGTGTTGATGACCTCGTTGATTGCCACCGGCTCTTTCCGTGCCAGATGGCGGGTCAGCAAATTGGCCACGGCGGGAGTGAGGCCGAGGTCGAACAGCCACAGGTAATCGAGTAGGGCGAAGACTAACGACCAGATGCCGAAGCGCTCCTGCCCCAGCAATCGGACGATGTAAGGCGAGAGAAAGATCCCAACAAAGATGTTGGCGGTGACCCCGATGACACTCCACGTCGAGTTCTTGAGGAATTTGCTGTCCGCAACGGCGTCGGGCGTTGCGTCGCCGGCGCCCACGCGCGCAATGAGGGGATCCTCCATGGAATCTTAGTTGACGCCGCTAAAGTGAGTGATGATGAGAAGCAATAAGAAGACAGTTACCAGGAACATACTCACGGCCGCGCCCCATAACGTGCGACGCACCTCGGGGGACGAAACCGGCTTGGGGTAGAGCGACGCGCAGGCCGGGGAGCAGAATGGCAGACCGTCGTGGGAATACACCGTGATACCGAGATTGCCGCATGGGTCGCCGCAATTACTGCAAGCGAGAATGGGTGTGCGAGCCACGTCGTCGGACACGATGGCGCAGGCCGCCGAGCAGCAAGGTTCATTCTTTGAGTTATAAGTGAAGTCACTCCCGGATAAGTGATTGCGGCAATTCGCGCATCGAAAAGTTGATTGAAGTAGTGCCTCGGATATTTCGTGCCTGATCATACGTTGTACCAGTAGCGCACCATCGCTAACGGATGCACCGGATACCTCGCATGTTGCCTTAACTCGGAGGACTTGTCAAAGGCTGTTTGTCCTTGCTAATACTCTCAAGAATCATCTACTTGCAATGTGTCATAGTTAAGACCTAAGAGGCGGGTCGAAGGGCAATAGTGTTACGTTCCGAAGTTAGGAGCTTCGCCCGTTGGGGGCGTCAAAAAGCCCACGTCACGCTGGTATAACCGGTATTCGCGTGAAAGTTCTGATAGTACCCAAGTACGCCGAACTTTTCGTGGTAGTTGTAGAACTGATATCCGACATTCCAGCGCAGCTTGGAGGAAACTCGCACGCTGACGCGTCCGAGCGGCGACTGATAGCTCAACGGGAAGGTTTGTACACTGGCAAACAGCGCTGCCGCGGGATCGGTCACACCATTCGTCGCGGTGGCACGTCCGTCGCCGGTGTCTTTTGTGATGGTATATCCAAGGTACAGGTCCGCGCGCTTGCGAAAGGCGTAGCGTACGCCGACGTTCGCAGCGTGAATATTGCTGCGGTAGAAAGTCGCCATCGATTGCAGGGACGGCCGGCTGATGCCCGCGAAGTACGCCAGGCCCGACACGGTGTCCAGATGCAGCTTCATATAGCCGGCGTCGAGTGAGAACCAGTCCTTCGGCGCCCAACTTCCGTTCGCGGAGTAGTTGCGCGAGTGTGAACTGAAATCCGAGAGCGAGACCGGCGAGTTCACGTTGTAGACCTGTTTGTACGCGGTCGATAGCTGGAGTTTGCGGGTGCGGTAATCGACGCGGCCGTTGATCGTGTGGTAATTGCGATCGCTGATCGGCGTCAAGGGATTGTTGGCGCGGCCGATGCTGCCTTCCACGCTCGCCGTGAGCGGCTTCCAGGGGCGCATGCGAATTCCAAGCGTGCCGGTGTGCAGGTGATTGGAGTTCTCGTAGCGATCGCTCTCCGAGGAGTTGGCGAAGGTCGGCAGGCTGAAGCTCTCGATCGTCCTCACCAGGCGGTCGGTATACGCGTATGCGCCGTAAATCCCGAGCCAGTTCTTCGATTGATAATTCACGTCGGTGGTGTTGGTCACCATGCGGATCCCGAGGAAGCGGAAATAGAGCGTCTCGCCGGGATTGCTGCCGTTGGCGATGTCCGTGTAGCTGGAATCGCCGCTGATTCGGAGATTGTTCACGCTGGTGTTGTTGACGACCGTCAACTTCTTCGTGGGGAACAGGCTGAGGTTCAGATCGCCGGTCAACATGGGACGATTTGCGCTGCCCAGGACGGCGATCTGGCGGTTGGCCGCGGTGCCGAAGCGGCTCAAACCGCTCGCAAACTCGCTCAACGCGAAGTTGTTGTGGCCATTGAGATAGCTGATTCGCGCGTTCATCGCCCAGCGTTTGTGCGTCGCCACGAGGTTGCCGAGCCATCCCGGATTCCTGCCATGGATGGGCGCGGCCTTGGTGAAGGACTGGATCGTGGTCTCATCGTTGGGAACGCCGAGCGCGGCGGAGGTTGCGATCCCGTAGGCCGAGTACGGCGTGTCCTGTTTGAAGAAGTCCCAGCGGTGGAGCACGGTGAAACGGAAGCCCGCAAACTCCACGTCGGCGCCTACCCGGTACTCGTTCCAGGATTGGCGCAGGTTGGCGAAGACCGGCAGTCCGCTGCTGTTGATGGTGTTGTTGTCAAGCTCGAGAGAGGTGGAGAGCATAGGGCCCTCCTGCACGTTTCGGCTGTACCCGCCGCGGACGCGGAAGTGCGATTGCGGGAAGAGCGTGAACTCGTGATCCTGCAGGCGCATCACGGTATCCATTTGATGCAGTCCGCCGGCGATGGTCAGGCCGGCGTTGGAGTAGTCGTTCTGCCGCCACATCAGGTCGTAGCGGTACAACTGGTTTTTTTGGATCCGAAGCGTTGCGGCCTCGTAGGGATCGTTGCCCAAGCCCGTAGTGTTGAGCAAAATCTGGTCGAAGTAGCGGCCGTGGCCATCCTTGGAATTCATTGAGAAACTGGATTCCAGAAGGCGGAGGCCATTGCGGTAATTGACGTCGCTGCGATACTCCTCCATGCTGCCGCCCACCAGATTCCAGCGGTACCCGAGTTCGAAGGAATTGGTGATGTTGTAGTTGCCCGCGTTTTCGCCGCGCACCGAACCCACCTGCTCGCCGGTGGGCGCCACCACCTGCTGCGCCGAGAGCGCACCGCATGCCGCCAATACCATCCAATAGGTTTTCTTCATGGCGTTCACCTCAGGAAAAACTGGTCGGCGTTCGATCCGTGGATCGCCACGTGACACGTGGTGCACTTCTGGAACTTGGGATCCAACATATTATGTTTGCTGGACTGCAGCGGGACGCCGTTATTGCGCGTGCCGAAATTGGAGGCGCCGTTGTGGCACTCCAGGCAGACGCTGAAGACCACGGGACGTCGGAGTAGTTTGGCGTTCATCGAGCCGTGCGGGCTGTGACAGATCTCGCAGCCTTCGATGCGGACAGGGGGGTGCTCGTAGGCGAAGGGCCCGCGCTTTTCGATGTGGCACTTGATGCAGGGCGATTCGGCATTCAACGCTTGGTCCATCATGCGCGGCCGCTGCGCCATTCTCCACGTTGCGTCGAACGACCCGTGCGGATTGTGACAGTCGGAGCACTGGACGATCCCCTCATTCACGCGATGGCGCGAGGGCATGGAGAACTGGGCGCGGGCGGTGGCGTGGCAGGTATAGCAAAGCTCGTTCTGCGTTTTGGCGAGGAGGTACTTCGGCGTGGGGGAATGGTGGATTGAATGACAACTGGTGCAGGCCACGTCGTTCTTGGTGTGCTCACTGCGCTGGATGTTGACGCGGGCGAGGTCCTTGCCGTGACAGTCCAGGCAGGTTTCGAGCACCTGTTTGGCGGGCATGAGCGAGAAGGCCCGGGGAATCGTGGTCTTGCCGCCGCGCGCTTCGACGTGCTTTTGTGCCGGCCCGTGGCAGCCCTCGCAGCCGGTCTTCTCCGGAGGTTCCTTGCCGCCGGCGATGCTCTTGAAGTGCGGATTCTTGTAGAAGTTTAGCCACATATCCGCGTGACAGGTCTTGCAGGCATTGCTGCCTACATACCCCGCCGTCGAGACCGGGGCGAGCGGCGCCGCCTGAGTCTGGGCGAAGGCTGCCGTCGTGAACAACAGCAGCAACAGAGTTCGCATGGAGTCTCCCCGAAGCATCGTTTATCCTAACCGAATGATAGCGAAGCCAGGTGCTTTTCGGCCTACCCGCAATCCAGAATTTACGTTAGTACCGTCTTTGGAAACGCTTGAAAACAGGGTGAAACGTGAGCTTCGACCCCGCGCGCGGGAGGGCGGGGCGAGGGCCGGTATCGCGGCTGGGAGCGCGGGAATGCGGCGCGCGAGGACCCTCCTGTCACCGGCACCGTGGCAATCGTACTCGATTGTTACTTTTTAGTTGCCTCCCCGCAACGCGATGCGCCATATTGGAATTGGCGTCATAACCGTGTAGAGCGAACCCGCACCACCATCGAATCTTCGTCCCAACCGGGGCGCTCACACCTGTCCGGCGCCGGGGCGTTTTTGATGGCGGACAACCTTCTGTACTTCACGGAGTTGTTATCCATGCCGGTGGTCGACCTGAAGGGGCGACGGATCGGCCGGGTGAAGGACGCCGCCATTGTTCCGCTTGTTCACGCCTCCCGGATCGACCGTCTGCTGGTGGGCGGCGCCGATACGTGGCTGGCGATCCGCTTCGACCAGGTCCGCGCAATTTCGCTTTCCAAGGGCATCGAGCTTTCCGACGAAGTGCTCGTCCCCTATCATGACGACGAGTACCTGCTGCGCATCGGGCGCGATCTGCTGGATCAACAAATTATCGACGTGACGGGCCGCAAGGTGGTCCGGGTGAACGATATCACGATGGGGATCTCGTCGGACGGCGAGCGCGATTGTCTGACCGTGCTCGAAGTGGACATCGGGGTGCGGAGCATTTTCCGGCGCGTGTTCCAGGGAGTCTTGCCGCCGACGTGGATCCGGCGCATGCAGCGGCCGATTCCGCCGAACTCGATTTCGTGGGAATTCGCCAACGTGGTGGAGCCCGACCCGCTGCGCCGTCTTCGGCTGAATATTTCGTACACCAAGCTGGAAGAGATGCACCCGGCCGACCTGGCGGACATTGTCGAGGAGCTTGGTCCCGCCGAACGTGAAGCGATCTTCGAGACGATCGACAGTGAGGCGGCGGCCGACGCGCTCTCGGAGGTCGAGAATCCGAAGATGCAGGCCAGCATTCTGGAATCGCTGGAGCCGGAGAAGGCGGCCGATATTGTGGAGGAGATGTCGCCGGACGAGGCGGCAGATATTCTATCGGAGCTCGAAGAGGAGACCAGCGAAGAGATTCTCGACGAGATGGATTCCGCGCCGAAGACCGAGGTACGCGAACTGCTCGAATTTCGCGAGGACATCGCCGGCGGCATGATGAACACGGAGTACGTGTCGCTGCACGACGAGGCGACCGTGGCCGATGCGATGAGCGCGCTCAAGGGGAATGAGGACCTGCTCGACGGGCTGAATACGCTCTTCCTTGTGGATGCCGATGAGCGGTTGTCGGCGGCGATTCCGCTGGCGCGACTTTTTGTCACCGCGGGCAACGCGCGTCTCAAGGACATCGCTTCCGAGACGCTGATTCAGGTTTCCGTGGACGAGAAGCAGAACCGGGTGACCGAACTTTTCGATAAATACAATCTGCTGACTTTGCCCGTCGTGGACGAAGACGGCAAGCTGGCCGGAGTCATCACGGCCGACGATGTCATCTCGGTACTCAGGCAGAAGTAGCGGATGCTGAAACTCATCAGCCGCTTCCGCTACCATGTCGCGGTCTTCTTCGCGGTCCTCGGTCCGGGCTTTATCACCGCGGTGGTGGACAACGACTCGGGCGGCATCTTCACCTATTCGGCCGCGGGCGCGCGCTTCGGATATCTGCCGCTGTGGACGCTCCTGCCGATCACCGTGGTGCTGATCATCACGCAGGAAATGTGCTCCCGGATGGGAGCGGTCACGGGCAAAGGACTCTCGGATCTGATTCGGGAGGAATTCGGCCTCCGGATCACGTTTCTGCTGATGGGTGTGCTGGTGCTCGCCAACCTGACGAACGTGATGGCGGAGTTCGCGGGCGTGGCAAGTTCGCTCGAGCTGTTCCACATCAGCAAATATGTCTCGGTCCCGATCGCCGCGATCGCGGTGTGGCTGCTGGTGGTGAAGGGCAATTACCAGAGCGTGGAAAAGATTTTTCTATTCGCCTGCGTGTTCTATGTGACGTACGTGATTTCCGGCTTTCTGGTGAAGCCCGATTGGAAAGAGGCTGCGCTATACAGCGTCAAGCCGGTGCTGCTGCTCGAGCCCGCCTATATCTACATGCTGATCGGCATGGTGGGTACGACGATCGCTCCGTGGATGCAGTTTTACCTGCAGGCGGCGGTCGTGGAAAAAGGGATCACGGCGAAGGCGTATAAGGAATCGCGGGTCGAGGTCGTGGTCGGCTGCATCATGACCTCGGTGATCGCGTTCTTCATCATCGTGGCGTGCGCCGGCGCGATCTACACGGTGCGGCCGCGGGATATTCAGGACGCATCCGAGGCGGCGCTCGGACTCAAGCCGTTCGGGGAATACGCGTTTCTCCTGTTCAGCGCGGGGCTGTTCAATGCGTCGATCTTCGCGGCGTGCATCCTGCCGCTTTCGACCGCCTATTCGGTGTGCGAGGGACTTGGATTTGAAGCGGGCGTGAATAAACGCCTGAAGGAAGCGCCAATTTTTTATGGGCTCTACACGCTGCTGATCGTGGTCGGCGCGGGAGTGATTCTGATGCCCAAATTCCCGCTGGTGCAGATGATTCTGCTGTCGCAGGTGCTGAACGGCATCCTGCTGCCCTTCGTGCTGATCTTCATGGTTCTGCTGATCAACAAGCATGACTTGATGGGCGAGTGGACGAACTCCCGGCCGGCGAATTTCGTGTCGTGGGTGACGGTCGCGATCATGATCGGACTGACTCTGGCGCTAGTCGGGATCACGATCCGCGGCATGCATTAAACTCGAAAGCAGTGCCCATTTCCATCGAAATCTTCAACCCCGCTAATGGCGACCTCGTGGGCACGGTGCCCGATTGCGACGCGGACGCGGTCGGTCGCTTAGTTGCGACGGCGCGCGAGTCGTTCGAAAAAAAGACGTGGCGCGGGTTGGCTCCTTCGCAGCGCGAGCGCATTCTCTGGAAGATCGGAGAGCTGCTGCTCGAGCATCGCGACGAGCTCGCCAGACTGATCTCGCAGGAGACGGGCAAGACGCTGCGCGAGGCGGCGGGCGCCGATGTCGCGCCGGCAGCCGACTGCTTCCGCTACTACGCGGGCTGGGTGCGCAAGCTATACGGCGAGACGATTCCGGTGGACGGTCCGTATTTGAACTACACGCTGCGCGAACCGGTCGGGGTGGTGGGCGCGATCGTGCCGTGGAATTTCCCGCTGCAGACAGCCGCGTGGAAGGTGGCTCCGGCGCTCGCCTGCGGCTGTTCGGTGGTGCTCAAGCCGAGCGAGCTGACTCCGCTGAGCGCGCTGCGGTTCGCCGGGATTTGCGCCGCGGCGGGACTTCCGGAAGGTGTGCTCGTGGTCGCGACGGGCTATGGCGAGACGGCCGGGGAGGCGCTTTCGCTGCATGAAGACGTCGACAAGATCAGCTTCACGGGGTCTGTGGAAACTGCACGCAAGCTGCTGAAGGATTCCGCTGTGAGCAACTTGAAGCGACTCAGCCTGGAGCTCGGCGGGAAATCGCCGAATATCGTCTTCCCGGATGCCGATTTCGACGCGGCAGTACGCGGCGCGCTGTGGGGAATCTTCGGGAATAAAGGCGAGATGTGTACGGCGGGCTCGCGGCTGCTGCTGCACGAAGAGATTCACGATCGCTTCCTGGCCGAGCTCGCTGCCAAGGCGCTCAAGCTGCGGTTGGGCGATCCGCTCGATCCGCATACGCAGATGGGTCCGCAGATTTCGGCGCGGCAGATGGATCGGATTCTGCACTACATTGCGTTGGGAAAGCGCGAGGGCGCGCGGCTCATCTGCGGGGGCGAGCGCGATACGGAAGGCGCCAAGGCGCACGGCTATTTCATTAAGCCGACGATCTTTGCGAACGTCACGCCGGAGATGCGGATCGCGCGCGAAGAGATCTTCGGGCCGGTGCTCTGCGTGATGCGGTTCCGTGAGGAAGAAGAGGCAATCCGGATCGCGAATGGGACGACGTACGGGCTCGCGTCGGCGGTGTGGACGAACGACCTGAAGCGCGCGCACCGGATGGCTGCGGAGATCAAGGCGGGCAGCGTGTGGGTGAATACGTATAATGCGTTCGACTCGGGCTCGCCGTTCGGCGGCTATAAGCAGAGCGGCTACGGGCGCGATCTCGGGAGCTACGCGCTCGAGCAGTACACGAACGTGAAATCAGTGTGGGTGGCGTTGTAGCAGGGTGAAAGCCACTCGGAGCCGCGACCGTGAGGGAGCGGTGGTCGCGTGGCCACCGCTCCGTAACCGTCGCGGCTCTCAACGGAGTGTGATGTGCGCTCGGCGCTACGGTCGGGGCGCTGCTGCGGTGAGCTCTTAGCGGGCGTCGCGGACGATGCGGCCTCCCTTCATCACGAACTTCACGTTTTGGACGTCGCTCAATTGCTGCAAGGGGTCGCCCTGGATGCCGGCCAGGTCGGCGAATTTGTTGGGTTCGATCGAGCCGGCGCTGTTCTGAAGCCTCAGCATTCGGCGGCATCGATCGTCGCCGCCCGTAGCGCTTCGGCGGGCGCCAGGCCGAACGTGGCGAGCGCGGTGAGCACCTGCAAGGTCGCCTGACCGCGCGCTTTGTTGTCGCGCTCGAACCACTCGTCGGACCCGAACGCGAGCTTCACGCCAACCTTTCGCGCGAGGTCCATCTTCGCGCGCTGGACTGCATAGTAGCGTTTCAGGTACGTGTCGCCGTCGATCGTCTTTAATCGCGGGGCGCATCTACCGCTACCAATCCCGGCCAGTGTGGCGTCAGTTCGGGAGGCCACAGAGTGGGGACGAGGAAAATCCCTTTCGCGCGCATCGCCTCGAACTGGCCTTCGGTAGCGAAATCCGCGTGCTCGATGGAATCGACGCCGGCATCCACCGCGATCTGAATTCCGGCATGCGACGAGGCGTGGACGGCGACGCGCACGCCGGCCTTGTGCGCCTCGTCTACGATCGCCTTCATCGTTTCCAGATTGATGGTGCGCGGGCCTTCATCAGCAACGGCCTTGATCAGATTCACGCCTAGGCGTAGATTGTCGAGCACCGCTTTGCGGCCTTCATCGGGAGTGCTCGCGGTCAGGAACTCCTTTAAGGATTGAATCGAGGACGGCGTTTTGGACGGGGATCGCCTGGCCGCCTTGCGGCGCGATCTTGCGTCCCGCGGCCTGGATGCGCGGACCGGGCACCCAGCGATTGTCGATCGCGTCGCCCAAGGCGACGTCGCCATCAACACCCGAATGACCGACGTTACGGACGATCGTAAATCCGGATTCGAGCGTTTCCCGCGCGAGTTGCGCGCCGGGCAAGGCGCGCTTCGAAGGCGAGAGCTTCGCGAACGTCAGGATCAGCGCGTCGGCGCCATTCATCTTTTCCGGCGCGGCGATCAGCAGGTGTGTGTGGCAATCGATCAGGCCGGGGATGATGGTCAGTCCCGACAGATCGAGCCTCTCCGCATTGCCGGCGCCGGCGTGCAGCGACTCGAACGGACCCATCTGACGAATGATTCCGTCGCTGATTAGAATGCCCTGGTCCGTCAGGTAGCGGCCGGCTTTCACGTCGAGCAGGCGGGTCGTCCTGACCAGCGTGGTCTGGCCGAAACCAATCCCGGCGATCAACAGGAACGCACT
>JAOAPT010000237.1 GCA_025463045.1 Candidatus Solibacter sp. | reverse complement strand
CCACTGATTATCGAAAGGAAACCACAAAATGCCTATTACGATTGGCGCAAAACGTGAGAGCGACTTCACTGACCCGATTGGGATGTTGGGGGACTGCCATCGTCGCATCGAGCGGTTTCTCCACGTACTGGTCTCGGTCGCCAAACAGAATGGCGGTCCGCTCGATGATGAGCAGAGGACAGCCCTAATCACGAGTCTGCGCTACTTTCGCGATGCAGCCCCAAAGCACACGGCGGATGAAGAGGACAGCCTGTTCCCCAGGTTGCGTCGAACAGGCGATGCCGAGGCGATTGCATTGCTGGCGCGGATCGAATCGCTGGAACAGGAGCATGAATGTGCCTCGAAAGTTCACGACGAAGTCGATCAACTGGGCCAGCGCTGGCTCGATCAACTCACGCTGACCGTGGACGAAGCCTCCCGGCTCTCGACGCTGGTCGGGCAACTCGCGATCCTCTATCGCCGGCACATCGAGATTGAAGACACGGAAATCTTTCCGGTGGCCGCCAAAGTCCTATCGCCCGCTGACCGTACATCCGTCGGAGCGGAAATGGCTAGTCGTCGTGGAATCGCCTGATTTCATGGCCAAGTTGTAAGAAATCCAAGCGCCCTCGGCCCGTAGGTGTCCCCCCATTTGCGGGTGTGCCCAATCCTATTTGAAGCCCTCGCGCGGGGAATCCAGGCCGTAGGGTCAAAGAATCAAGCCGCTCGTGAATAATACTTCAGCAAACCACCGAGCCTTTGGCGGCAGCGGACGGTCCGGCTGTGGGGCGCTAGCGCTACCAACGGAGAAAGGAAGAGGAGAAGATTGCCCTTGCCTTGATGGTTTCGTTCGGAGTGATAATGATCGAGAAACTCGCTCAGCGCCCGTCGCAATGAGGATTCCCCGAACAGAATGAGTTTGGATAGGCATTCTTGCCGGATAGAGCGCACCCAGCGCTCGGCGAACGCATTCAGATTCGGACTTCGCGGTGGAAGGGCGAGCGGCTGTATTCCGCTCGACCGCAGTACATCCAGAAAGGTGGCGCAGAACTTCGAATCCCGATCATGCAGAAGGTAGCGTTGGCCACGGAGGAAACCGGAATACTCATCAGCCGCGTTGCGAGCCATCTGGACCATCCATTCCGATGTGGGATGTCTGGTGAGGCCGGCGATACTGACCCTGCGCGTTTCGAGATGGACAAAGAACAGCACGTAGTAGGTGGCGAGACGTCGCCATGTGAGCACTTCGACGGTGAAGAAATCGGTGCCGGCCAGGACGTCGATGTGGGAGGCGATGAAATCCTTCCAGGTGGTATTCTGGCTCCGCTTGGGAGCCGGCGGGATCCCGTACCGGCGCAGGATGTTGCCGACGGTCTGATCGCACACGGAATGGCCGAGATTGTCGAGCGCTCCGACAATGCGGTCGTATCCCCAATCGGAGTTCTCTCTGGCGAAGCGGACAATGAGTGCCTCCACTTCAGGAGGGATGTGGGGCCGGCCCGGCGAGGCGCGATGTTTAGAACCGTCGAATTTACGAGCGATGAGCCGGCGGTACCAGGCGAGAATAGTGTCGGGCGTCGCTACACAGGCTACCTGATGGAGAGCAGCGCGGCCAAGTCGCTTGCCAATCTCAGCGAGGGTTGATCGCTCGGGATCGGAAAGGCGCATGCGGGTCGCGAGGTGCGCTCGGAGAATCCGGTTCTCAGCTGAAAGGTATTCATTCTGGAGCAGCAGTTTTTGGTTCACGAGGCCGGTGACATAGGCCAGCATGCGCGCCCATTGGTTGTTTTGCATTGCTGAATCTCATGGTAACCGCGGCGCGGACGAATACTTTGACCCTACGGGATCGGTTGACCAGCGGGGCGTTCGACGGACTCATGGAGAGCCTGCTGACAGAATCCGGTACGTTCATCGTGGACAACGGCGCTTCAACGTTCATTCCGCAAATATACCGGCCAAACTGCTTGGTTCTTAGTCGCTTACGCTGGGACTTAGGGTCAAGCAGATTTGGCCGGTATATTTATGTGATTCACTCCAAACTTGCGCGGTACCGTCCACCGGCCGGAGGCGCCGCGACATGAATTGCGAGTAACGGCGCGCGAAATTCCCCGGTCTTAGCCGATAGATGGGCGTCGAACACTGACGTATACTCAAACAGTCCGATGCCTGTGGGTGCCGAGATTCCCGGTTCGTACGATCCACTCCTGGTGGTCGTCTCCGTCCTGATCGCCATACTCGCTTCTTACACGGCGATCGATCTAGCAATCCATGTCACGGCGGCGCGCGGCCGGGCCCGCCGGGTCTGGCTGATCTGCGGAACTGTGGCGATGGGGATCGGCATCTGGTCCATGCATTATGTCGCCATGCTGGCGTTCCGGCTGCCTATTCCAGTGCGGTACCACTGGCCCACGGCGCTGCTGTCGCTGCTCGCTGGGATCGTCTCGTCCGCACTGGCCTTGTACATCGTGACGCGGCCGCGGGTGCCGGCGGCCTGGATTCTCGGGGGCTCAGTCCTGCAGGGCGGCGGAATCGCGACGCTGCACTACACCGCGATGGCTTCGATGCGGATGGAGGCCGAGAGTCACTATTCGGCACCGGTCGTCAGCCTTTCGGTGCTGGTGGCGATCGTGAGTTCGCTGCTCTCACTGTGGCTGGCATTTGTGTTTCGCGGGGGGCCAATCAGCTGGAAGCTCAGAAAAGCAGGCAGCGCGCTTTCGATGGGCGTAGCTATCGCAGCCATGCACTACACGGGCAGGGCTGCCGTCAGTTTCACCGTCTCCGGCATGGCGCTCAACCTTGCGAATACAGGGCTAATTTCGTCGCTGGGGCTCGCCGGAATCGTGGCGGTGAGCGTGATGGTCATGCTGGCAACGGTGGTGACCGGGCTGGTGGACCAGCTTCAGAAGCAGAAAAACCTTCTGGATGAGCTGTTCGAGCAGGC
>JAOAPT010000392.1 GCA_025463045.1 Candidatus Solibacter sp. | reverse complement strand
CCCATCACGTCCATTAACTGCGCAGTACATCTCAGTACGCTGTTCGATAGCGACGCATACATTCTCGCGCAGGAGGAGCCGATTCACGCGGGAGTCCGATGCCGCCGGTGAACTGGCGCGGCGATGGGCAGGAGTTCTGCCTGCTCTCCGTAAACTCGAAGGGAAGGCGGTATGATCGACGGCAAGCTGCGGCGGGTGTGGATCTACACGCAGGATCGGCCGTTCACGGGCGAGAAGATCTACGCGCCGGTGCGCAATCCGGAGTACAACGAATCGAACTACCGGACTACGGTTTCACTGCCCGGGTGGCCGCCGGTGAAGGTGAAACGGTAGCAGACATGCACCTCTGAAATCGTACGGAGTGATGACTCGCATTCCGTGCCGCCCGCGCGCTGTGTCGCCACGATCGTCATTCTCTTTTCCTGCTCCGCGTTGATCGGCGCGGAAGAAACTCAGATGCAGTACCGTCACCGCCTCCTGCCCGTAGTTGTACGACTGAGGAGCACGGGCAGTACCGGCGTCGCTCCACCGCGCCGTCGGAGTGGAAGGGCAAGGGCGTTCGGCTGGTGTTCGAAGGCGTGATGACGGATACGTCGCTGAAGGTGAAGTACGACGTCACGGCTCTGCTGAAAGTCGGGGAAGAGAATCTGCTGGAAGTGGACGTGAGATCACGGTGAGCAGCGCGCTGCCTGATCTCTACCTGCGCGTAGTTTGCTCAATACGTCGCCCGAATTTCCGGCTGGAGATATTTCGTTTCGGGCGTTAACGCGTTCGGTTGCGGTCGAGCCAGCCGGCGACTTGCCGGGGATCAGACACTTCTCCGCGCAGAATTGCAAGCACCAGATCCTGCGTGAGCACGGTGTTGAAAGAATTGCTGTATGCCTGGGGCGCTTTCTGCGCTGCCATCTTCAGGATGTACGGAATGCGCGGATCCCACTTGCCATCGATTGCGGCGGCCTCGCGGTACGGGTGGTCGGACGTGAACAGGACGGTCGTGTTGTCCCACGTCCCCGCCGATTCCATCGATCTGCGAATCTCGCCGACGGTGCGATCGAGCAGCGCGAGACTATCGAAGTATCCCCGGATCGGCGAATTCTTCAGCGTGAAATCACCGGTGCGCCGGTCGTATGCGTGCGGAGCGTGCGGAATCGGCAGATGGATGAAGGACAATCCGTAAGTCGGATTGTTGGCCACCGCAATCCCGCGTCCGAGGATCGCCTGATACGTATCGACCTGCTGGCGGACCGCGAGTGACTGTCCGAACACGGAGAACAACGTCGTCTCGAAAAGGCTGCGCGTCTGTCCCGCCAATTGCTGCCAGTAGGTGTGCCCCATGCTGTTGAACTGCAGCGGCATTTCCCACCACTCGCACGAGGTCAGCCCGCTGAGGATGCGGCAGGTGGGATGAAACCAGTCGACTAGCGCCGTGTTGAAGCCGAGTTCGCGCGCGCTCGAAAAGATATTGGCCTGCCGGCTCCACGGCGACTGTGCGGCGGCGCCTTGAAAGGTGATCTGCAATTCACGTGGACCATCGTAATCGACGCGCTGCACCGGCCGGCCGGTGAAGTAGGCGGGAATCGAGATCGGCGTTTCGGGACCGGGCGGCAGCGCCTGGCTGGCGACCAGCGATTCGCGGCCGAGGCGCTCCAACTCGGGGAATCGTAAGCCGGACTCCGGATTGACGAAGGTTAAGCGGTAATCCCATTCGTCGAACAGGATCCAGACTACGCGCTGCGATGGCTTCGCAATCGGTAGAGGAGGCATCAAAGCGCGAGGAGCGTAGTCGGCGGCCTGATACTTTGCGATATTCCAGAGCGCCTGGCCGAAGGTCACCGCGCAAAATGGCAGAAAAATCGCCAGAACGGCCGACGCGATCGACGACAACTTTCGGTGAAACAGCAGTATGGCGAGCGCGCCGCCGACCGCCAGGGAGATCGCAAGCGCGGCCACACCGCGCGGACCCAGCACTTCGAACATCGGCGATTTCAGATAGGGGAAGTGGTGTGCCGAAACCTCGCGGAGTGCGTTTAAGGGAACAGCGAGAAACAGAAGGAAGGCGGCCTGCACCCAGCGAAATCGCACGATGGAAAGCCGCTTTCGAGCGAACGTGACCAAGCCCCACAGCAGTAGCGCGATCAGCACGACGTTGGTCATCACCGCCGCCAGCTCGGTCGGACCGGGAGGCGATTTCATCAGATACGTATCGCCGCGCCGGTATGTGAGCAGCTCCGACCATACGCGCAAGTAGCAGAGGTTGGTCAGCGAAATCGCGACTGCGAAATCGCGCCACGTCCCGCTCGCGGCTGCAGCCGCCTGCGTTACCGGCGCTTCTTCAACGCGTACAGCCACCGTGTCGCCCCCTCTACATGTTGTGAGCGCACAATTTCAAAGTGGCCCCGGCAGGCGGCTTCAAACACTTCATGAGTAAGTCCGCGGTGCAGTTCTTCGCGGCCGCGTACGATGCGTTGAAACATGGCATCCTCGGGCGCGACGAATTCGACGATCAGCAGATCGTTGGTCAGCTCGGCGGCCAGTTTCAGGATCTCGTTCAGCGGCACTCGTTCGGTCACCAGCATGTGGTGAATGACGGCGAGCATCAACACGGCATCGAAGCTGCCGCGCGCGCGATCGAGGAACGATGGCCACTCGCGGTTGCGCCATCCCGTGCTCGGGGTTGGCCGCGCGAGGTTGACGGCCAGTGGAAGAATATTCAGCTTTTCCGCGCGGGCCTGCCGCCAAACGTCGCCAAGGACTACCGGGTCGTAATCGATCGAGACCACGGATGCGCCGGTCCGCGCGGCGAGCGCGCTGAAGTGCCCGGTGTTGCAGCCAACGTCGAGCACGCGCTTTGGTGAGAACTCGGCCAGCGCCTCCGACACGAAGCTCTGCTTGGCGGCAAAGTGATCGGTCGAATAATTGAGATTCGAGACCATGTAATCCGACCAGGTCGAATTCCGGCCCGCTTTGGGCGCGAGTTTCGCCAGCGTGTTCCGGGCCCTGCCCAGCAACGAGCGCAGAATATAGTCGGCCTTCGCCGGATCGTCTACCGTCTTTTTCTGATAGATGGCGTCGCCGTCGGACGCGCGCTTTTGCCTGCCGCCCAACCAGGTTGGAAGTGAGACCAGCGAGAGGAACGGCGCGCGAAGCCGCTGAAGCGGACCCGCCCAGCGATATACCTCTTCCGGTTCGAGCCCGTCGCGGCGAGTGGTCAGGCTCTGGTCCAATCCCAGCCCGAAACGCTGATGCGCCAACAACGGCAGCAGGAACGTCCGCACGAATTGCGCGTAGGCGAGCCACGTCGGATCGTCCGGCCGCCGCCGCTCAAAAGAGAGTACGTCGATGAAAACCGGCTCCGGCCCGCGGAACAGAATGTTGTAAGGCGTTCCGTCCTTCAAACCGATTCCGTCGGCGAGCAGGGATTCCGCCAGATCCAGCGTCAGTTCGCCGGCGGCATGCAGCATTTCCGGAATCCACTCATAGGGGAAGGTGGGAAACGCGATGCGCTCGTGTTCCAGCAGCATGCTGCCGCCGACCCCTTCGTAGACGGACCGGACCGCGGGATTCAGCCGCAGTGCTCGCGATTCGTCCTCCGGGACGACCCGCGTTCCGACTATCTGTCCGCGATCGACGGCCTGCCGGCATGACGCGGCGCCCAGGAACGCGGTCAGGTCCTCCGCCCCCAGCGCATTGACCGCCCGAAAAAACCGGCCGTCCCACGGGAAAACGGCGCCACCGGGATCGCGGAATGAAGGCCCGAGTTCCGGAGTGCCGGCTTGAGTGATCGTTTCCATCGCGGCCCCTCGACTAACTCTTGGGACCGGTGCGGCCTTTGAACCACGTCTTGATTCGCCGGAATTGGAACAGGACTCCGGCCAGAGCGGCGAAGAGCGCCTGCAGAATCAGGGCTCCAGAGCCTGGGTCGGTGTAAGCCATCGCCTGGCGCTCGGCAGCGGCGAGGAAAAGCAGGGCGAGGATCAGCGTGTGCAGCACAGCGAAAAGCGGCTTCATGACTTTCATATCGTCCATTCACAGGAAAATGGTATGACTTGGGGCGGGATGCAAACGCCCCAATGTCTATCAAATTAGTATAAATTCACAGGACTGTCAAGCTAATGAAATGGTACCGCAATCGAATTCGGTGTCCAGAAGTACCATTGAGACCTCGCGAGACTAATAGAGGGTCGAAATTGTGTCAGGTGGCAAGCAGCCGGAATTTTTCCTGCCTTTATCCGGCGCCAAGGGTAATGGCAAGACAGACGACACCGCCGGCCCCTCGCCCGCGCGGAAGAGGCAGAGTACGTTGGGCGTTGTCTAACCTGAAGCAAACTGTGATTCAAGCTTCGAACCGGCAGAATAGGTATCCTTACGCGGGCCAGGCCAAGTTAGGCGTCAGGCCAGAAGGTCCTGTATGACACGTAGCTCATTCGTCTATTAGATAGGATGTAGGCACTTGTCCTACAAGGCACACTTAGGGGTCGACGTGTAGGGACTTAGATGCTCGAATCGGTAACTTTGTGTGGAGGCCTACTTAGCTCGAACCTGGGCTTGCGGCAGGGGGAATGAGCTCTGCCCGATCATTCACATAGCCCACGAGCTCGGACGTGGAGCGTAGGTGCAGTTTGTTCAAGAGGCGCCGGGCATAAGTGCTTACTGTTTTCGGACTGAGGTGGAGGTCGGCCGCG
>JAOAPT010000172.1 GCA_025463045.1 Candidatus Solibacter sp. | reverse complement strand
ATTTGGAATCGAAGGTCCAGACGGGCTTTCCGGTCTCGGCGTTGAGCGCGATGACGTGGCCGTCGGGCGTATTGCCGTAGAGCGTGCCGTTGACGACGATGGGGTTGGTCTGGAGTGCGCCGCGTGCCCCGGTGTCGAACGTCCAGGCGACTTGCAGGCGGGCAACGTTGGAGCGGCCGATCTGTTTGAGGGGCGAGTAGCGTGTGCTCTCGGGATTGCCGCCGTACACTGGCCATTCGACGGGGACCTGCGCGAAGGCTGCGCAGGCGGCGAGCAGGACGAGCACGGGACTGGTCATCAATATATCTGAGGGTATCGCAATCGGGAGGGGCGGTGGGGCAGGGCCGAACGCCCGCAACTCAATCGATGCCGGTCATTCTACCGGCTCAGCGCCGCGGGCTTGAGCGGGCGAGACTTCAGAGGAGCGGGTGCGCCGGGAGGAATGCGGAGCACCCGCAATGTGATGAAGACTACTGAGTGGTACAGGTATCGGACACGTGGGTGAGCTTAGTAACTTCGAAGACCGGCTTGCCGGACGCGTCTGTTTTCGTCATACCGGTCAAAGTTACCTTGTGGTTGCTGGAATGTTTTTCCAGGTCCGCCGCGCCGGAGACTGTGGTCTTCATGCCGCTGGCATCAGTAAGTACATAAGAGCCGGAGGTGTCCTTGTTCAAACAACCAGTTAGGGTCGTAGCCATACGATCCCGTTGATTCTTATCCTGTTGATCCTGAGATTCCTGAGAAAAAACGGGAAGGGAGAGCGCGGACAGTAGTACGCCAATCGCCAGCACACTCTTGATATTTCGCAGTCGTTGCATCGGAGGTACTCCTTTCTCGACAAAGAGACATTTCACAGGGTTGCAATGGAGATACCACTGTGAAGACCAGACCGCGTGGAATTGGGGTACTTACGATGGAGCTTACGGTGTTTGCGCCGGTTTACGTTCGGCGAGCCAGATCGTCGCCTGCAACTCGCGAACCGCGAGGAACATGGTCTTGCCGGCCAAAGAGAGGCCGATATCAGCCGGGTCGTCGAAGTCGAGCAGGCTGTGGCGGTATTGATGTAAATGGTGTGCCGGGAACGGCTCTCCAATCACCTTCAAAGCAGCCGGGTCGAAGCGCGTGGCCCAAACGCAGCGGAAGCCGTCCCGCTCTGATATTACGTAGATCAACCGGCCATCCGGCGACCAGAAGGGCTGTCTTTCATCGACTGGGGAGTTTACAGTAAGCGGCTTCCATTGCTCTTCGGGAATCAGGCCGGATTCGGAGAAGGGCACCACATGAGTTATGCGCTGGCGGTTGCCGTTGATGAGTGTGAAGCAGAGCAAGCGCCGATTTGGCGACAGCCGAGGGGTGTAGATGCGGTTCGCGCGAGATCGCAGGATGGTGGTGCTCTTACCGGATGCGACATCCAGAACGGTAATCTCCGTGTTCTTCGACGCTTGATCGTATAGAATCCGAGTGCCGCGACCGAACCATTCGGTGGGCCGCCCGCAGTCCGTACACAGTCGCCGTGGGACGCCGCCCGTCACCGGCGCCGCATAGATCGACATGCCACCCTTCTCGCGGACTGCATAGGCCACCTGCGTGCCGTCATCAGAGATAACCGGAGGGGTGGCGGCAGAGGCTTCCGCAATCCTGACTTCCTGGCCGGTGGCCACTTCGAGGACGCGGATCTCCTGCGAGCGTCCGGAATTCGATTTGTACGCAATCCGCTTGCCGTCAGGCGAGGGGTAAGGAGCGGTGCGCTCGTTCAGGCCGCCGGTCACGGCACGCGGTTCCCCGGTCACGGCGCCGGTCGCGGCGTCGACGTTCATGGCCCAGAGGTTGGTGTTGAAACTGGCGGAGTTTCCGAACACGATCCTGGTTCCATCGGCGGAAGCGGACGGCCAGAAACTGACTCCCGGTGCCATGGTGACGGGAACGGGAGCGCCCGTGACGCGGGCCTCCGCCATATCAAAGGGGATGCGATACACGTTGGCGCTATCGCTTTCCCCAACGAAGATCAGCGCTCCGGAGGAGAACAGGGAACTGGGTGCGGCGCGGTCGAAGGGATCGTGCAGCCACTTCGACGCGCCGCAGGACTTTTCTTCGCCGCCAACTGCCGGGACGCTATACCAGTCGAAGGCGGACTTCCCGTCGACCCCGAGGAAGAGCAGTCGTTTGCCGTCGGGGAGCCACTGAGGACGGCCGTTGACGCCGTGCTTGAGCGGCAGTTCGCGAGGCGTTCCTCCCATCGCCGGGATCAACATGATGCGATCGTTGGTCGAGCCCATGTATGAGACTTGCGACCCATCGGGCGAGAAGGAAGGGTTGCGGCCATCGGCGATTCTGCGCGCCTCGCCGCCGAAGGTGGAGACCACGTAGATACCCCTGGCATCCGGACCGCCATGGAAGGCGATTCGGCTGCCATCGGGCGAGAAAACAGGACTATGGCAGAGGCCCAGGCCCGATGTCAGGCGGACGGGTTCGCCGCCGGCCACCTGCTGAATCCAGATATCGGCCGCGCCGCTCTGCGAGCGATCCGACGAATACGCGATGACCTTGCCGTCAGGCGACAATGTGGGCGCGACGTTCGAAGCGGTATCGGAGGTGATGCGCCGGAAGGTGTACGTTTGCGCCGGCGTCTCGGACGGGCGCGAGCGCAACGTGGCAAAGGCGCCGAGGGTCACGATCGCGATCCCGGCTGTTGTATAGATCCACGCGCGAGAGCGCGAAGGCGGCCGCGACAAAGACGGTGCAATTGGCGCAGATTGTCCCGCGCGGGGTTCCTGCCTGATGTCTTCGAGAATGGCGCGAACGTCGGCCATGCTCTGCCACCGACGTTCGGCCGATTTCTCGAGGCAGCGCCGGAGAACCCGGTTGAATTCCGGCGGCGTGCCCGGCAATTGCTGCGTTACATCCGGCGTTTCGGCACGAAGTATCGCGGCAAGGGTGGACACCGCCGAATCGCCAATGAAGGCCCGCTTGCCGGTGAGCATTTCGTATAGCATGGCTCCGAAGGAGAAGATGTCGGAGCGGTGATCGACGGGCTTGCCCTCCGCCTGCTCGGGGGACATGTAGGAGACCGTGCCGACGATCGCGCCTTCCCGCGTGCGCTGGGCCGACCCGATGGTCACAGTGCGGGCTGCCTCATCCGTGGTGAGGGGCCCGTGATCGATCAGCTTGGCTAGGCCGAAATCGAGCACTTTGGGGATTCCGGTGTCACTGATGAGCACGTTGCCAGGCTTCACGTCACGGTGAACGATGCCGACGGCGTGCGCGGCGGCGAGAGCGTCCGCGATCTGAATTGCGTAGGTCAGCACATCATTGAAAGGGAGACCGGCGGTGCCAATCAGGGCATCGAGGGGACGGCCCTTCACATACTCCATGGCGATGAATTCGCGCGGCGGATCGAGGCTGACCTCGTAGATGGTGACGATGTTGGGGTGGTTGAGCGACGAGGCGACCTGCGCCTCCTGGAGGAAACGGCGTTTGCGATCGTCATCCAGCCCCGCGTCCGGAAGGAACTTCAGCGCGACGAAGCGATTGAGGAGTACGTCGCGAGCGCGGTAGACGACACCCATGCCGCCTTCGCCTAGTTTCTCGAGGAGTTCGTAACGGCCGATCATGGTCCCCGTCATGCGTGATCCGTCTTATGTTATCCCAGACTCCTGGGACTGCGGCAAGCTCCCCGCGGTTCGGATTCTTTCAGCGGCTGTTCCGCCGACGCCGTAGAATTGGGGTGTATGAATGACGCGGCGATACTCGCACATATCGGAAAGCTGCCGCACGCGCGGGCGAGCTTCAAACAACTGGTGCGCGAGTTGGGGACGAAGGGCGGGAAGCGGCAAGAGCTCGAGACGGCGTTGGCGCGAATGGCGGAGCGCGGCGATCTGATCGAACTGCGCGGCGGGGAGTACACGGTCACGTCGCGAAGTAAGGAGTTCGTCACGGGGCGGCTGAACCTGCACCGGGACGGGTACGGATTTCTGATCGCCGACCGGCAGGTGCCGCGCGTGGTCGGGGACATTTTCATTCCGCCGGATTCGGCGTCGAAGGCGATGCACGGCGATCGCGTGATCGTGAGGATCGCGCGGATCGAACCGGACGGGCGCGCGGACGGAACGATCTTCAAGATCCTGAAGCGGGCGCACGCGACCGTCGTCGGCGAGTTCAAAATCGGACGGCGTGGATGCTACGTGGTGCCGTACGACGATCGCATTCAGCAGTGGATCGATATCCCGGAGGGGATGGAGTTTCCGCCGGCGGGCGCGGTGCAGGTAGACCGGATCGGGGTGACGGCGCCGAAGGTGGACACGGTCGAGGAACTCAACGGCATGATCGTCAATGTGGAGATGATCGAGTACGCGGAGCGTGGCGACTCTCCGGTGGGGCGGGTGATCGAGATCCTGGGGAATCCCGACGATTTCGGCGTCGACGTTGAGATCATCATTCGCAAGCATCATCTGCCGCACCAGTTTCCGGCGGAGGTGATCGAGCAGGCCAAGGCGATTCCGGATGTGATTCCCGCGGAGGAGATTGCGCGGCGACGGGATTTCCGCGATCTGGATATCGTGACGATCGACGGCGAGACGGCGCGCGATTTCGACGATGCGGTGTGGGTGGATAAGCTGCCGAATGGGAATTACGTGCTGCAGGTACACATCGCGGACGTGAGTCATTACGTGCGGCCGGGGACGCCGATCGATCGCGAGGCACTGCTGCGGGGGACGAGCGTGTACTTTCCGGATCGCGCGATACCGATGCTGCCGTCCGAGCTCTCGACGAATTTATGCTCGCTGGTGCCGCACGAGGACCGGCTGGTGCTCTCGGCGCTGATGGAGATCGACCATCGCGGGGAGATCGTGGGGCAGGAGTTCGTGGAGGGCGTGATTCGCAGCGCGGAGCGCATGACGTACACGAATGTGCACAAACTGCTCGAGGGCGATGCGGCATTGCGCGAGCGTTACAAGCCGCTGGTGCCTCGGTTCGAGCTGATGCAGGAACTGGCGCTGGTGCTAAATCGCAAGCGCGTGCGGCGCGGGTCGATCGATTTCGATCTGCCGGAGCCGCTGATCGAGTTCGACGATTTCGGAGCGATGATCGGGGTGACGAAGGCGCCGCGGAATATCGCGAACCGGCTGATCGAGGAGTTTATGCTGGCGGCGAACGAGAGCGTGGCGGGGCACCTGGAGAATTCGGCGCCGGCGTCGATTTACCGGATCCACGAGAAGCCGGATCCAAAGCGCGTGCTGGATTTCGAGGAGGTCGCGGCGCATTTCGGAGTGTCGCTGGGGGTAGGTGCGATCGAGGTCAAGCGGTTCAAGATGACGGACAAGCGGCGCGACGGATCGAAGAAGCAGAGCGCGATCGTCTTGGCGGATCAGACCAATATTTCGTCGCGGCATTATCAGAAGCTGGTGGCGAAGATCGAGGGCAAGCCGGAGGAGCGGATTCTGAGCTTCCTGATGCTGCGGTCGCTCAAGCAGGCGCGGTACAGCACGGACAACGTGGGACACTTCGCACTGGCGGCGGACACCTACACGCACTTCACATCGCCGATCCGGCGGTATCCGGATCTGGTGGTGCACCGGCTGCTGCGCGCGGTGCTGCTCGGCAAGCCGACGCCGGAGGAGGACGCGCTGAGCGTGATCGCGGACGACTGTTCGCAGAGCGAGCGGCGGGCGGCGGATGCGGAGCGCGAACTGGTGGAATGGAAGAAGGTCAAGTTCATGGCGGAGCGCGTGGGCGAGGACTTCGACGGGCTGATCATTTCGATTGCGAAGTATGGCTTGTTCGTGGAGTTGGCGGATCTGTTCGTCGAGGGGCTGGTGCCGATCGACTCGCTGCAGGGCGATCAATTCACGTATCAGGAGAATGTGCGGAAGATCGTGGGGAAGCGGACGCGGCGGGAGTTTTCGATCGGCGATAAGGTGCGGGTGGCTCTGGATCGGATCGACAACAACGATCGCAAGCTGCAGTTCTCGTTGGTGGAGGAGGCTCCGCAGCGCGGCGGAAAGCGGCGCAGGCAGGTCCGTGGCACGTAATGTCGGCACCCCCGCCTTTTAAACGAATCGCCGTTACTCGTCCGCCGGACGACTGGTTCCACGGTATCTCGCGAGCGATTTTTGAGATTTGCCGTCAGGGATTCGTTGATCTTGGTTTGGAGGTCTTCGAGGTTCCGATCGATTTATTCCTGTATCCCGACGTGGGCCGGATTTCCGCGCTGCTCTCCGACTTGCGAGCGTTTCAGCCGGATGTCGCTTGCGGGCTGACGCACGGGCTCCATGCAATGGTGTGCAGAATGCCGGAGGGTCGGGATGGCTACCGCGCGAATTTATTTACCGAAGTGCTGGACATCCCGACAATCTGCTATTGGGACCACGCGCCGTTAGATCTGGCGGATCAGCTGTTGCAGCCCCATCCGAAGTCGCCGGGCGAATCGGCGGCGGGCGCTATGGAGACACTGCGGCGCACGCTGACTCATCCGCGGCTAATCCACTGGTCGAGGGACAGCGGGCAATCGCGCATTATGAGGGAGTTGGGATTTCTCAGGCCGGACAGGGTGCTGCACGAGCTTCCCGCTTGCCTGCCGGGATTTTCCATGAGGGAAGCTCCGGTGGAGGCGGGCGCCGGTTTCGTGGGGCATTTCTATAAGGCCAACGATCCGAACCCGGACTACGCGTGCTTATCGCGGGAGACGATCGATGGCTGGCTCGCCGGTCAGGGCTCGGCGCTGTGGGATGTGCTGCTGGAGCGCGTGGCGGAAATGGACGCGGGTGAATCGCGGAGGCTGGCGCTCGATCCCGACCAGACGATGTTCTGGGGCTACGCGCACGGGCTGATTGTCCAGCGGGCGCAGTCGGCGGCGAGACTGAAGGTTCTGGGTGCGGCCGGTGTTCCCGTGATGTGCTATGGCGACTTGCCGGTGGGGCGGCCCGGGAGCCCGCGAAACCTTGTTGCGAGACTGGGGCCGATCCCTTTTGGAGCATCGCTGGCCGAGGCTCTCTCGCGGCACGAGATCACGATCGACGTGATGAATCCCGGGTTCGTCCACGGCTACAGTTTCAAGCCAATTCTCGGATTCGTATCGGGCGGGTTCATGCTGATCGACCGGAAGCGGGATTTCGTGGAAGCGTTCGGGGATGCCGGGGAGGCAGCTTCGTACGACGGAGCGGAGGCTTTGGGGGCGAAGGTGGAACTCTTCCTTGGGAATTCCGGATACCGCCGCGAGGTAGGCGATGCGATTCGCGAAACGATTGCGCGCCGGTTTCTATTGAAGGACGTTCTGCGGCGGGTTCTCGAAGGCGCGGCAGAACGCAGCGATCCGGGAGGCGGAGTCGGCAAGCCGGCACGGAACATTACGGACAAGTGGGAGGCCGTGCCGGTGATGGACCTTCTGCCGTGGTTTCGCTCCGACGGCTGTTGGAAGAACGCACGAGTCGAGGTTCTCGATGGCGAGGCATTCGTAAACACTTCGGCCGAGGCCTGGTCCTACGCTGCGGCTTTCTGGATCCCGGAGGTGAAAACGAGGCGCGAGCCGCACGTACGGATGAGGATTCTGGTGGAGAAGGGAAGGTTCGGGATTGGCGGAATGCGCGACGGGATCTGGGATCTGCGCGCGGAACAATTCGTGGGTCCGACGGCGGAGGCGATCACGGTGACCGTGGAACTGCCGCACGAAGGCGTGTCGAACGTGGTTCTGCGGAACGCGAGCGAAGGAGTAAGCCGGGCGCGCGTTTTAGAGGCGAGCTTATACGACCGTGTGTGACGCGGGAGACCACTGGGCGGCGCGGTGGGACAATTCGTCGCGAGCCCGCTGCAGGGCTTCAGGAGATTGGGTTGCCCAATGAGTCAGGCTGTTACGCAGGTTGCGGATCTCATCGGCGAGGTTCGATTGCGGCGGAAGGGTCTTGGTGAAAGAGCGCGAGATCCACGCTCCGGTGGCTCCGAGGCGCGGATATTGAGCGTGCACCAGGGAGGCGGGAACCGGCAGAGTTTCATCGCCGGCGCGACCGACGCCCCCGACGCTCCACTGCAGACCGCGGCGGCGGATTTCGGCGCCCACCATCTCGAGCAGGGGCGAGGCGAGGACCTCGAAGTGATTGGCGACGCGAAGCTGGATATGGAGATCGTTGAGTCCGATCATAACTTCATCGATTCCGGCGACTGCGAGGATCTCGCGGATGCGAGTTAGTGCCGCGGTGGATTCGATCAGGATCATGACGTAGGCACGGCCGTCGACGATCCGAACGAACTGATCGACTTCGGCGGCTGTGTGGAAGTAGGGCAGCATCAAAGTGCGCACGCCGAGGTGGAGCGAGGCTTCGATTTCGCCGGACGTTTGCGGGTGAATCGGGTTGAGGCGGGCGAATAGGTCGGCGCGGCGGATGCAGGAGGCGATGCGTGCCAGATCGGAAATCGTATGGCGGGACAGGCGGGATTCGACTCGTGCCTGACGCTCGGCCTTGCCTAGATGTTCGAGGTCGATCCCGATACGGTCAATGCCGGCTTCGTCCGCAAGCAAGGCGCTGCGCGGGTCATCGGTAAGGAACGTGAGGCGAAAGGATTCGCCGAAGGTCTCGGCCGATTCGGGGTGCACTAGAGGATGTCCGGGACTCCGGGGGTGCCGGGGGCGAGGCGCCAATTGTCGGGAGTGGCATAGTCGTATAGCTGATCGGTGACGTTCAGGTAGCCGGCGGGCAGGCCGCTCTCGTTCCGGAGGGCATGCCAGACGCCAGGCGGGACGGTGACCATGACGGGACGAATCGCTCCGATGCGGATCAGTTCGCTTTCGCGATAAGAGGGGGAGTCTTCGCGTCCGTCCCAAAGTGCCACGCGGATGTTGCCGCTGACGCCGACGAGGTGATCGATTTGGCGGACGTGGCGGTGCCAATCGGTCACGCCGTTGGGATTAAGTTCCACCCAATTGATTTGTTGGGGGGCGATGGTGATGCCGGGAGTATCCTTGCGGAAGATCTCGGTCATCCAACCGCTGCGAGTCAGAATGTTAGCGAGTTCGATGATCTGGACACCGGCGATTTTGGGGGGTAGTGCACGTGCACCACCTCGAACTACGGACTGCTGATCCCTCTTACCCGAGGCGGAAGGCTGATTATGCTCCACGATCTTTCGATTATAACGGCCATCTTAGGATGCGGAGCGTTGAGATAGCGGGAAAAATCGGATAGTGGGCGCGATGACGAGCGTCCGGCGCACTGTGTGCGGGCAGCCGCGCTATCAGGTGATCAACGAGGCATACCACGTATCAGGAGAATGTGCGGAAGATCGTGGGGAAGCGGACGCGGCGGGAGTTTTCGATCGGGGACAAGGTGCGGGTTATCTTGGATCGGATCGACGACAACGATCGGAAACTGCAGTTCTCGTTGGTGGAGGAGGCGCCACGGAGAAAGAAGAAGCGGGTGCGCTACTGAGTGGGCTTCGCCATACGGTGCAAGAGTTTTTCATAGGCACCGTCGAACTCGACCAGCGTGATGTCGCGGAGCGGGTACCTCTCTTCCTCCTCCCACTCGGCTTCGGGAGAGATGGGAGTGAGGGTCACGGAGCGCTGGTTCGCGGTCTTGAAGCGGCCCACATAACATACGGCGCGCCTGGTTTGCTCCCTGTGGATCGTGAGCAGAGGGAACGCCTTTCCGACTGAGGCAAGCGCGTCTCTCATCGAAGCGACGGTAACGCCGGAAGGCACTTCAGGGCGCAGGCGGTGAAGGCGGGCGGCCCGAGCGAAGAAGTCGTCCTTCGGAATGGTACGCCATCTTTTTACGTCGGAGTTCCGAAAGATGGTGAATCCGTTTAACAGGTAGTGTGCCGTGTCGAGAGTATGAACCAGCGTGAGATCCGCGCTCCAGGCAAGCGCAAACCCGAGCACGAAGTCCCGGCTGATGGGCCGGTCGAACTGCAGGAGCGGGAAGCCGTTGATGACGCAGCCGTCATACATATCGTCGAAGGGTGACTTGGTCGAACTGCTCACTCCTCAATGATAGGGGTACACTGGCAGGCGGATGACTCCCGACGATCTGGTGGCGATTCCCGGCGGGGAATTCTTGATGGGGCAGGCGGATGGGCGCGATGAGGAGCGCCCGGCGCATGGCGTGCGCCTCGCGGCGTTCCGGATATCGCGCTATCAGGTGACGAACGAGGCGTACGATCATTTCCGGAAGGCGACCGCGCGGGAGAAATCGGAGTATCGGGACCGGCCGGAGTTTGCTGACGCGCGGATGCCGGTGGTGGCGGTGAACTGGTTCGATTGCGTCGCGTATTGTCACTGGCTGAGCGAACAGTGGAAGGTGACGGTTCGGCTGCCCACAGAGGCGGAGTGGGAGTTCGCGGCGCGCGGAGGATTCGCGGGGCGGCTGTATCCGTGGGGCGACGAGCTGCCCGCGATCGGCGCGGAGCGATGGAGGCACGGTCCGGAGGCGGTGGGGCTCGGCGAGCCGAACGGGTATGGGCTGTTCGACGTTTGTCAGAACGTGCATGAGTGGTGCAGCGACTGGTACGACCCGGGATACTACGCGGTATCGCCGGCGGCCCATCCGCAGGGGCCGGAGCACGGCAAGCGTCGGGCGTCGCGCGGCGGGGCGTGGAGGCATCACATCAAAGTGTCGCGGTGCGCGGCGCGGAGCAGCATTCCTCCCGAGTTCCGGTATGCGGACTATGGTTTCCGTGTGGCGGCATCACTCACCGAATGAAAAAGCGCCTATACTGAAGCGGGCTGATTCAGGAGGTGATTGTCTTGAAATATACATATGGCGGAGCATTCGCTCTGATCGTGCTGCTGGCAGGGTGCGGGAAGGATGAACACAACGAAGCCGTGCGCCTCTCGAAGGCGCTGACCGAGCAGCAGGCGAATTTTGCCAGCGCCAATGCGCTCGAGAAGAGCTTCGTGAAGAGCGCGCAGGATTGGGCGGACGGGATCGCTTCGAATGGCTCCGGGAAGGGCGACGCGCTGGATCAGAATGCAGCGGTGGCCGCGCAACTGTCGAAGAACGCGGTGGCGATCGGTGCGGAGCTGAGTCCGGTGCGACAGGCGGTGGACGATCAGTCGCTGCAGTCGGAGTTCACGAAGGGTGTGCGGTCGACGCTGGTCACGCAATTGACGAAGCGGCAGCGGTATCTGCAGGACATGCGCGCGCTGCTGGATCAGGTGGGGCCGGAGTTTCTAACTTACAAGGCGGACAAGAGCTACAAGGGCGATCTATGCCCGAGCGGCGTGAATAAGCTGGCGGCCATGTTGAGCAGTCACGCGATTCCGAACGATGACCTAGGGACGGCGCTAGCGGCGCTCAAGACGCAGTATAAGTTCGAGGCGGGCGAGATTTAGACCAGCGCGTCGAGTTTGGCGGCGAGTTCGAAATCCTTCGCGCTGATGCCGCCGGCGTCGTGCGTGGTGAGGTCGATAATGACGCGGTTGTAGACGTTCGACCACTCGGGATGATGATTCATAGACTCGGCCGCGAGAGCGGCGCGGGTCATGAAGCTGAAGGCGTGGATGAAGTCGGCGAACTTTAATTCGCGATGGAGCTTGGCGTTGACGACAGTCCAGTGGGGCAGGGCCTTCATGGCGGACTCGATTGCGGAGTCGGATAGTTTGGGCATAGTTCATGGTAGCGGGTTAAGACGCGGTATTCTGGGGCATGTCGCCGCAAGACATGCAATTCCAACACGCCGAGCCGCTTGAGCCGGAGGTGTTGCAAGACGATGGGTCGCCGCGTTGCGTGGTGTGCAAGCGGCCGACGGGCAGCAGTCACTTTCAGGCGCAGGGGATGGTGGTATGCGCAGGGTGCGCGGAGCAGATCAGGACGGGGCAGCAGGCTTCGCCGGTCATTTCGCTCGCGCATTCGGCGCTATATGGCGCGGGCGCGGCGCTGGCCGGATGCCTGTTGTACGCGGCCGTGTCGATCTTCCTGCACGTGGAGATCGCGCTGATCGCGATCCTGGTGGGGTACATGGTGGGGCGCGCGATCCGGTATGGGTCGGAGGGGAAGGGCGGGCGTCCGCAGCAGATACTGGCGGTACTCCTGACTTACTTCGCAATTACGATGAGTTACATCGTTGTGGTGGTCTATCACTCGGGTCTGGTATTGTCTGGGAGCGCGGTGGTGTATCTGTTGATGTTGGGCGCGGTCGCGCCATTCCTCACGCTGGGGTCGAGCGGGATTTCGGGATTGATCGGGCTGTTCATCATCTTCATCGGACTGCAGCGCGCGTGGCGAATGACGGGGCGGGCGGAGATTGCGATCACGGGTCCTTACTCCTCATGATCTGCGCGGATTGCAGTACGGAGTTTGCAGCGGACGCGCTGAGTTGCCCGGGATGCCGTCGGCTGACGCATTCGGCTGAGTTGGAAGATCTGGCGCGACGGGCTCAGGCAGCGTGGCGCGTGGGGAAGTTCGCGGACGAGCGCGCGTTGTGGGCGGAATCGCTCGCGCTGCTACCGGAAGATACGGTGCAGCATCAGCGGATCGCGGCGCGGATTGCAGAGATCGACGGGCAGAGGGCGGCGTCGACGGGCACGGGCGAGAGTTGGTGGCGGGGCAAGGCGGGGATGGGGATCGGTCCGCTCCTGCTGCTGCTCTTGACGAAGGGCAAGTTCCTGCTGCTCGGGCTGACGAAGATGGGAACACTGCTGACGATGCTCGCGTCGTTGGGCGTGTACTGGGCGATCTACGGGTGGGCGTTTGCGCTCGGGCTCGTGATCTCGATTTACATTCACGAGATGGGTCATGTGGCGGCGATTCGCGGGTATGGATTTCCGGCGGGCGCGCCGATGTTCATTCCGGGATTCGGGGCGTTTATTCAGATGCGCGGAGTAGCGCTGCCGCCGATTCCGGATTCGCGGATCGGGTTGGCGGGGCCGCTGTACGGGCTCGGAGCGGCGCTGGCGTCCCTCGGATTATTCTATGCGACGGGGCGTCCGATTTGGGCGGTGATCGCGCACTTCGGGGCAATGATCAACATGTTCAATCTGATTCCGATCTGGCAACTGGATGGGTCGCGCGGGCTGCGGAGTTTGACGCGGACGCAGAGGGGGATGGTACTGGCGGCGGCAGGCGGACTGTGGGCGGTGCTGGGGATTCCGATGCTCGGGCTGGTGGCGCTCGGGTGCGCGTATCGGATGTTCACGAAGGATTGGGAGGACGAGCCGGATCAGCAAGGGCTGATGCAATTCTTGGGGATTATGGTGGCGCTTGCGCTGGTGTTTGTGTTGTCGGCCGGCGGGGCTGCGGTCACGCAGGGGTGATGCGCAACGCACCTATAAGATCGCCAAGGGGCGCAAGTTCTATGGAAACAGCCTCGCCGGAGTCCATTCCGATTACGCTTGGCCAGGAAGACGACGGCCGTTGGTGGGCTGACGTCGAATTCATGCCTGGAGTGATGGCCTACGGTGCGACCCGAGAGGCCGCAATCGCGGCAGTTCGGGCCCTAGCGCTTCGTGTCGCTGCCGACTGCATTGATCGCGGGGAAGAAGTCCCGCCGCCGTTCGAAAACGTTTTCTCCGTCGCACGAGCCGTTGACCATCGGCCGAATCGGCTGGACGAATGAGTGCAAATGGTTCGCATCGTCGATTGCCGCGAGTTGTACGGCAGAACTACACCTTTGCGCCTCATTAGTTTGTCGGCGCTGAAGTCGACATGATGACGCGGCAAATTCACGGCCTCGGAACTTGAGCGGGCCTACTTCAGCGACGCGCTGATTTTCGCGCGGTACTCGGCAGCCTTTTGGAGGATGAGCGCCTCGTTCAAAGTGAGACTCTTGCCGTCGCCGACTAAAAGCTTGCCGTTGACCATCACATCGCGGACGTCGGAGCCTTTGAGTGCGTAGACCATTTGCGAGATCGCATCATAGAGGGGCTGGGCGTGGGGGCGATCGATACGGACGGTGATCAGGTCGGCGCGCTTGCCGGGTTCGAGGCTGCCGATTTCTTTTTCCATGCCCAGCGCGCGGGCGCCGCGGATGGTCGCCATTTCGAGGGCCTGCGTCGCGGGGAGGGACTGCGGGTTGCCTGTCGTTACCTTGGCCAGCTTGGCGGCGAGGTCCATTTCTTCGAATAAGTTGAAATCGTTGTTGCTGCCGGCGGGGCCGTCGGGGCCGAGCCCGACCTTCATATCGAGCGCAAGCATGCGTGTGACGGGCGCCACTCCGCTCGCGAGCTTCATGTTGCTTGAGGGGCAGTGGCCGATGCCGACGCCGCGTTGTTTGAGGATCGCCATATCGGCCTCGCTGACCCACACGGCATGTGCGGCGATCGAGCGGCCGGTCCAGATGCCGAGCGTATCGAGCGTTTTCGTCGGGCTGGTGTGGCGCTTGGCCTGTTCGTCGTCGTTCTCCTTTTTGGTTTCGGAGAGGTGGATGACGAGGGGTGCCTTGTATTTGTTGGCGAGGGCGCGGCATGCCTTCAGGGTCTCGTCGGAATTCGTGTAGAGCGCGTGAGGGGCGACTGCGGCGGTGATCAGCGGATCGTTCGCGAAGCGCTTGAGGAAGCGCTCCGTGTAGGCGAGGGCGTCGGCGGGAGTTTTGTTGTCGGCGACGGGAAAGCCGATGATCGTTTCGCCGAGGACGCCGCGCATGCCGGCTTCCTTCGTGGCTTCGGCGACCACGTCCTCGAAGTAGTACATGTCGGTGTACGTCGTGGTGCCGCTGAGCAGCATTTCGAGAACGCCGAGGCGGGTGCCCCAGCGGACGAACTCCGCGGTGACGTTCTTGGCTTCGGCGGGGAAGATGAATTTAGTGAGCCAGTCTTGGAGGGCGAGATCGTCGGCGATACCGCGGAAGAGGCTCATGGCAGCGTGAGTGTGAGTGTTGATCAGGCCGGGCGCGATGATGGCGTCGGGCCGGTCGAGGCGCTGCTTGGGCGTGAAGCGCGCGTCGATGTCGGCCTTCGTGCCGACTGCGAGAATGCGGTCCGCCTTGATGGCGACGGCGCCGTTCTCGATCACGCGGCGCTGGGCGTCCATCGTGATGACGTAGCGGGCGCTCCAGATGAGGTCGGCCGGTTCGGCGGCGAGCGCGGCGGAAATGGCGAGTAAGAAGAAGCTACAGATACGAAACATCGAAAGGTTTGGGGAAGAGCTCTTTGAGGTTGTAGGTTTCGGTTTTGCCGGCGAGGTTGACCAGCACGAGTTCGATATTGCCGCAGAATTCCCAGAGGATCTGGCGGCAGGCTCCGCAGGGCGGGGTCAGCGTATCGGTATCGGCGGCGATGGCGATGCGGCGGAAGGTGCGGGGCTTGACGCCTTCGCTGATCGCCTTGAAGATGGCGACGCGTTCGGCGCAAAGGGTGAGTCCGTAGGTGGCGTTCTCTACGTTGCAGCCGGTGTGGACACGGCCGTCGTTGTCTTCGAGCGCGGCACCCACGAGGAATTTGGAGAAGGGCGCGAAGGCGTTGAGGCGAACGTCGAGCGCGGCGGAGATCAGTGCGTCTGGCGCGGTCATGCGGAAAGCCTGGGGAGCAGGGCTTTGAGGAAACGGACGAGCGTGTCGCGCACCATCGCGCCGGTCTCGAGCACTTCCTCGTGGTTGATTTTCTGCGGCAGGATGCCGGCGGCCATGTTGGTGACGCAGGAGATCCCGAGGCACTTCATGCCCATGTGATTGGCCACGATGACTTCGGGGACGGTGGACATGCCCACAACATCGGCGCCGATGGTGCGGAGATAGCGGATCTCGGCGGGTGTTTCGTAGCTGGGGCCGAGCATGGCGGCATAGACACCTTCGCCGACGGTAATGCCGAGTTCCGCAGCGACAGCCTTGGCGATGGCGCGGTAGGCGCACGAGTAGGCCTCGGACATATCGGGGAAGCGCGGGCCGAGCGAATCATCGTTGGGGCCGACCAGCGGGTTCGTGCCCTGGAGATTGATGTGATCGCTGATGAGGACGAGTCCGCCGCGTTCGAGCGCGAGGTTGATGCCGCCGGCGGCGTTGGTGAAGACCATGGAACGCACGCCGATGGATTGGAGGACGCGCACGCCGTAAGTGGCTTCCCGCATCGTGTAGCCTTCGTACAGATGGGCGCGGCCGGCCATGACGGCGACGTCGAGATCGCCGAGTCTCCCGACGACGAGTTTGCCGGCGTGTCCCACCGCAGTGGAGTGCGGCCAGCCGGGAATATCGCCATACGGGATTTCTGTGCGCGCGGTGAGTTCATCGGCGAACGCGCCGAGGCCGCTGCCGAGCACGACGCCTACGGAGGGGACGACGCTGGTGTGTCCCTGGATGAAACGTTTCGCTTCGGAGGTCACAGAAGCATACCCGCGATGCAGGCCGACATGAAGTTCGCCATTGTTCCGGCGGCGACGGCGCGGAGTCCGAGGCGGGCCAGATCGCTCTTGCGCGTCGGTGCGAGTGCGCCGATGCCGCCGATCTGAATCGCGATCGAGCTGAAGTTGGCGAAGCCGCAGAGCGCGTAGGTGGCGATGGTAAACGACTTGGGATCGAGCGAAGCCTTCAGTGGGCCGAGCTTGAGAAACGATACGAATTCGTTGAGCACGAGTCGCGTGCCGAGCAGATCGCCGATCACGCCGCAATCTTTCCACGGCACGCCGAGGAGCCATGCGACGGGGGCGAACAGGATGCCGAAAATGCGCTCGAGCGAGCCCGGGAGCCAGCCCATCAACGGTAGCGTGTGCACCCAGCCGAGGACGCCGTTCACCATCGCGATCAGCGCGAGGAAGGCGATCAGCATGCCGCCGATGTTGAGTGCGAGCTGCAGGCCATCGCCCGCACCCTGTGCGGCGGCGTCGATGACGTTGACGGCGGTCTTCTCGATCTTGACGTCGACGCGACCGGCGGTGGCGGGCTTTTCGGTTTCGGGAATGAAAATCTTCGCCAGCATGATGGTGGCCGGGGCCGTCATAATCACGGCGGTGAGCAGGTGGATGATGGAGACGCCGGCGATCTTGACATAGGCGGCCATCACCGCGCCGGAGACGTGGGCCATGCCGGCGGTCATGATGGTAAAGAGTTCGGATTCGGTCAGCCCGGCGAGGAAGGGCTTGATGGTCAGGGGCGCTTCGGTCTGGCCCATGAAGATGCTGGCCGCGACGTTCAGCGATTCCGCGCCGCTGACGCCCATCACCTTTTGCATGCCTACCGCCATCGCCTTGACGATGAACTGCATCACGCCGAGGTAATAGAGGATGGAGAAGAACGACGCGATGAAGATGACGATGGGGAGCACTTGAAACGCGAAGACGACGCCGAAGGGGCCGCCTTTGGTGCCGAGGGGGCCGAAGAGGAACTGACTACCCACCTCGGCATATTCGAGCATGGCATTCACGCCATCGCCGATGCGCTTGAAGATGAGGCCGAAATCGGTCTTCAGGACGAGAACGGCGAAGGCCAATTGGAGCCCCATGCCCCATGCGATCAATCGGAGCTTGATCGCGCGCTTGTGAGTCGAGAAAAGATACGCGACCGCGAGGATCACGATCAGGCCGAGCAAACCGGTAAAGCGTTCCGGTCCCCAATTTCTGGGAGGGCCGCCCTCCTGGAAAAGTAGGAATAGGGAGGGGGCGAAGGCGGTCATTATCCGACAACTTCCAGGATGAGTTCGCGCTCGTCAGGCTTGGTGCCGGAGACGCGGAAGGCATCTTCCACCATGTCGGCGGCTTCGTCGACGTGATCTTCCTTGGTGTAGTAGAGGCGGCAGAGAACGCTGCCGGCATCGACCTTCTCGCCGATCTTAACTTCGAGGATGATGCCGACGGCGGGATCGATCGCGTCGTCCTTCGTGTTGCGTCCGGCGCCGATCATGTTGCTGGCGACGCCGATATCCTGCGCGTTGATCGCAGCCACGTAGCCGGCGCGCGGGGAAGTGATCTCGCGCATTCCGGTGGCATTGGGCAGAAGCTCGAATTTATCGAGGGCCTGCGGATTGCCGCCCTGCGCGGCGACCACCTGCTTGAACTTCTTGTACGCCGAGCCATCCACCAAATGATTCTGCGCAATGAGCCGCGCTTCGTCGAGCGTGGGAGCCTTCTTGGCGAGGAAGATCATGCGCGCCGCGAGTTCGAGCGAGAGCTTGGTGAGATCCGCGGGGCCGGCATTCTGCAGTGTCTGCGAGGCTTCCATGATCTCGAGCGCGTTGCCGATCGCATAGCCGAGCGGCTGATTCATATCGGTGATCAGCGCCTGGACCTTCTTATCCATACGGCGACCGATGCCGACCATCGTCTGCGCGAGACGGCGCGCATCGACTTGCTTTTTCATGAAGGCGCCACTGCCGACCTTGACGTCCAGGACGAGGGCGTCGATGCCTTCGGCGAGCTTCTTCGACATGATCGAAGAAGAAATCAGGGGTATGGATTCGACAGTGCCGGTAACGTCGCGCAGCGCGTAGAGTTTACGGTCCGCGGGTGCCAGTTGATCGGACTGGCCGATGAAGGCTAGGCCAAGTTCGGCGAGCTGCTTCTGGAATTCTTCGGTGGTGAGATCGGTGCGGAAGCCGGGGATGGATTCCAGTTTGTCG
>JAOAPT010000160.1 GCA_025463045.1 Candidatus Solibacter sp. | reverse complement strand
CTGCCGAAGAGCGCAAGGCCGGGGATACTGCCCGCCGGCAAAACGCCGTCCAGGCATTTCAATATCTCATCAAGTAATCAGCGCTGCGGATTCTTCGGCAGACTGATCAGATTTGCGAAGATGCGGTAGGCGCCGGCTACGCCTTCCGGCAACTGGCGGTAGAACGCGTACGCATTGTAGACGTAGAGTCCCTTTCCGTACTTCGCATAAAGCAATCCTCCCTTTTGCGGATCCTGTCCCTGATCGTGGGTTTCGAGCAGCGCTTCGTAGCGCGGGTCCCAGGACTTCATCCATTTAGAGCCGCGCTCCTCCACCCAGCCGCTGAAATCCTTCTCCGTAATCCGGTTCGGCCAGTTGAAAGCGGGATTGGCAGGTGCCAGGATTTGCACCTTGGACGCTTCATCGGTGACTTCTTCCGGATTCGAAGTCATCGTGTAAGGATACGGCCCGAAGTTATGATCGAACTCCGGCGTATTGTATTGCACGATGACAACGCCGCCATTCTTCACATACTCCAGCAGACGATTGTTGTATGTCGCCAGTTCGGGTCGCGCGGCGTAAGTCCGCACGCCGAGCAGGATTGCATCGTAACTGGTGAGATCTCCGCTGGCGATATCCGCGGGCGCCAGAAAATTCACCTTGATTCCCAGATGTTCGAGCGAGTCCGGCACGTCGTCGCCACTTCCCATCACGTATCCCACCTTCAGGCCGGGAGCGACCTTCACATCCACTCCACTGGTTTTATAGGTGGATGGCGTATACAGGAAGTAAGGCCTCAGCCCGCTGTATCCGGTCACGTGGTAGCCTTCGCGATATTGTTTGCCTGCGAATTCCGCAACCGCCGTGATCGAATATGGCTTCTCACCCAGGTTGGAGGGCGTCACCGTGAATGAGAGGCCGAGATCGTCGCCATCCTGGGCTGTCGAGAACGGTGCCGACGCCGGCTCCGATTTCCAGCCGGCTGGCAGGTCGAGCCGCACGGTTCCGCTGGCCGGCCCTTTGACGTTGCTGTGAACTACCGTCTTCACGGAAAACGCCTTCGCGTCCAGCGGCACAATGCCGAAGCGCGGTTCGATTGAGATGCCGATCGCCGGCGCCACGGTCAGCGGTTCCAGAACGGTGCCCAGGCCATTGACGCGCTTCACCGTTTGTACGAACTGGCCCACACGAATCGGCGCGCCGTGGAAATTCCACTCGGCCCACGCCGCCAGGGGATAGGGTGCCAGTGGTTCATTCAGATACTCGGGATCAATGATGTCATAGTAGGACTGCTCGATGTCCGGACGCGTGAAGTAAGGCCGCGTGAACGCCGCGTTGGCGGGTGCTTTGACGGTAAACTTGGCGTCCACCGGTTTGGAATTCGCTTCGTTGGAAGTCTGGGGCGCGGTCGAAGGCGTGACGCTCCACTTCGGCCCGTTGGTAGATTCCACGGAGAGCATTTCGAGTTTAGCCGCGGTGGCACTCTGATTGACCGCGTGCACTTTGACGCCGAATGTCTGCCCGGGGATCGCGACCCGGAACGTCTCCGGATCGCCGAGGAACTGCGCCATCCGCGCATTCGGCTCCTGGTCCGGCGCCACTGCCGCGGCGACCGAAAGGCCCAGCGATTCGGCCAGCGCACTGTTGAACTGGGCACGCTTGATATTCAATTCATGCAGCAGGTCGTACTTGGCGTCCTCCGTCAGGCCGCTCTTCTGCACTGCGGAGATGAGCGCGATCGTGTCCTTCATGCCCTCTGCCAGCGCGGGGGCGCAGGCATCCGGAGCCGCGCCGGAAAACTTCGCGATCGCATCCTCCACGGAAGCATTGATTTTGCGGAGCGCGCTCTGAAGGAACCCCGTATCGCCGCCCTTCGCCAACGCCGTGAGGCCCATCAGGGAGATGTCGATGCCGTCGAAGAAATCCTTCTCCTTCTCGGGCGCATCCACCGTCGAAGCGTACCGGTGATAGGCACTGGCGATTTCGCCGGCCTTGGGAATGCTTGGACCGCCGTTCTGCGATTTCTGATAGCCGAGCCCCTCGCGCGAGAGCTGCACATAAGACGACCCCAGCATCGGGTCGTATACGCCCTCCGGCACTTCCACGTTGATCGCCAGTGGGGCGCTGCCGGCGCGCGCGAAAAATGGCGTGCGGGCGTAATCCTTCAACGGCGCCCATGGCCGCAGTCCCGCGCGAATCTGCTCTGGGAACATGTTGGGATCGGCGGCTGCTTTGAACACTGCCTGCGCCATCGCGCCGGCGGTCTGGTGATTGCCGTGGCCGTCACTGGGACCTCCGACGAACACCGAAGTGATCACCAGCGGACGGACCATCCGGACCACCCGCACTACATCGCCAAGCACTCGCTCCCGAGTCCAATGCTCGATCGATTCGGCCATGGTCTTCGAGAAGCCATAGTCGATCACGCGCGTCCAGTACTGATCGACGCCGTAGTAGCGTCCCGCCGCCAGAAGTTCTTCGGTGCGCACCAGGCCCAGCGCATCGAAGTAGTCCGGCGACATCACGTTCGCTCCACCTTCGCCGCGGTTCAGCGTGAGGAGCGCGACCCGGCTTCCCTTTCCGCGGGATTGGTAGGTGAGCGCGCCGCCATCCTCATCGTCCGGATGGGCGGTTATCATGATCATGCTGGCCCGCGTGTGAAGTTTCTTCAAGCTCTGCCATAGTGCTGCCGAACCTCGATTCGCGGGAATATCCTGCGCCACGCTCGAAGGGCGTATTGAGGTATCGTACGGAGCCTGCGCAATTGCCGATGCTCCGGCCAGGAGTAGCACGAGAAGTTTCATAGGCCTTTTCAGAAGTAAAGCTTCAGCGCAAATTGGATCTCTCTCGGATCGGTCACGGTACTGAACGATTTTCCGAACGACCCCAGCGACGATGCCGTAAAACTGGCGCTCGGATTATTGAAGTTCGCATGGTTGAGCGCATTGAAGAACTCCGTGCGGAACTCGACGCGCCAGTTCTCGGTGATCGCAAAACGCTTGAACAGGCTCAAATCGACGTTCTGAATTCCGGGCCCATGGAATGCGCGGGGCGCGCAATTGCCAAAGAAGCCGGCCGCCGGATTGGCGAACGCCGCGGGATTGATGAAGAATCCGGGCGACCCGGTCCCGACAAACTGCGAACGGTTGCTGCTGGCCCCGGCGTACGGGTCTCCGACGCAGTTGGCGCGACTGGCGTGGCTGCCGCCTGTCTGGCTCACATCCGCCGCGGTCACCGTGAACGGAGTGCCGGTTTCCAGTGTCACAATCGAATTCAACTGCCACCCGCCGATCAGCCGGCTGGCGACGCTGTCGTTGTTGAGCACGGCGCCCCCCTTGCCTATTGGCAGCTCCCAGACCGCGTTGCCCACGAAGCGGTGAGTCACGTCGAATGGTGAGTTACTTCGTTCAAGGCTGTAGTTATACGCGCTCGCAGGTGTCGAGCCGCCGGTCAGGTTGTCCACATAGTCGGAGAAGTTGTGGCTCCAGGTATAACTGATGCCGTAGGAGAGACGCTTCGAAAAACGCCGTCGCAGGGAAACCAGCAGGCCGTTATAATTCGTGCTCCCGTCGTTCGTGGCCAGTTCGAGAAACGCGTGGTTTCCGGTGGTGGAGGTTAGCGTCGTATTGAGGTTGGCATACGGGAATACCGTGATCGGTTTGCCGCCGGAATCGAAGCCGGTTACGAACCCCTGGTTCGCGTTCCTCAGGCGGTTCATCTTGCGGCCGAAATTGCCGACATAGGAAATATCCAGGAGCGTGCTCTGCGAGATCTCGAACTGCGGTCCAAAACTCACCTGGTTCACATATCCGGTGCGCTCGTTCGGATCCTGGGCGCGCGTCTGCAGTTTCGTCAGATCCACCAGGGCCGGGGTGAATTGGGCTGCCGGGAAACCGTTCTTCAATTGGAATGCCGGTGCAGTGCTGCCCAGCGTCTGGGCCAGCGACCCGTCGATCACCCATGGCGGGTTCAGCGCGAGCATGCTCTCCGAGCCAATCCGCACGATGTGCTGATAGAACATCCCATAACCGCCGCGCAGTACGATGTGCTGCTTGGGTTGCCAGCTGAAACCGACGCGCGGTGCGAAATCGTTCTTGTCGGGATGAACCAGGCCGCGATCATACCAGTCGCCGCTCTTCGCCGTCACGAACCCGCCGCCGTTCGCCGGCGTGAAGTTTGAAAGCGCATTCTGATGATTCAGAATAGGCGAAAACAGTTCGTACCGGAGTCCGAGTGTGAGCGTCAGGTTGGGACGCACGCGCCAGATGTCCTGGGCGAAGAAGTTGTTCGAGTCCTGGTAATTGTGGACTACTGTCGGCGTGGTAAAGGCCGCGGTGCTAATATCACCCAGCAGAAAGTCCGGAACGCCGAGCCCGCTGTTTCCGCTGTAAATTCCGCTGGCTGTGATCTGCCCCTGGAGCGATTGGATGTCGAGGAAATTGTCGCTGGTATGCCGGTGTTCGTACCCGAACTTCAAGCTGTGGTTGCCCTTCAGCCAGCTCAGCGTATCCAATAACTGCCACACTTGCGAGACCTGGAATTGCGGCCTCCAGGGCGAGGATCCAAGCCGCTGCAATCCACTGATGTTGATCGGCGGAAGCCCCGCATCGTTGGGGCCGGCCGGAATGCCGGTCAGTCCGTAATCGGCTGCCTTGGATGTCCCGAGCGTCAGCCCGATGGGATCGCTGTGCGCGTAGTCCCGGCTGAAGCCGGCGCGAAGCTCGTTCAACATCGAGGGTTTCAAGAGATCGGTCCACGCTACCGCGACAGACTTACCGCGGATCCGGTATTGCGTAGCAAAGTTCCCGTTCCCGGCGATCGGGTCGGGCGCCCACGGTGGGTCCTGCCGGTCGACGTGATAGTCGCTGAAGCGGCCGAACATGCGATTGGTGGCAGTGAAGTTGTGATCGATCCGCGTGTCCCACGAATAAGTATCGTTGGGAACCGAATATTGGAACTGGTAGTTCGGCGAACCGGCCCAACCGCCTGCCGCCCCTTGACGGGCGACCGCCGAAGGGATATTCGGATCTGGATACAACGCCAGGAGCTTTGCCCCTACAGGGTCGATGCACGATGGCGCGATGATGTTCCCGGTAATGCAGCCGTTTTGGCTGGGGACGGTGGGATTCGTCAGCGATGCCTTCAGCTCCGTGAAGTTTCCTTGCTTCATCAGGGGCGTGGGCACAGTCGAGTTTACTGTGGTCGCCTTCCGGCTCGTGAAGTTCTGTGCGTCAAAGAAAAAGAAGGTTCGGTTCTTGATGATCGGGCCGCCGATTGTGCCGCCGAACTGGTTCTGGCTGAAATGCCCGCGGGGCACTCCTCCCGCATTGTTGAAGTATGTATTCGAGTCGAGCCGATTGTTGCGGAGGAACTCCCAAACGGCGCCGTGGAAAGCATTGGACCCGCTCTTTAACGAGGCATTGATCACAGCGCCGGCGGACGTGCCAAACTCGGCCGAGTAGGTTCGTGTTTGCACCCGGAACTCCTGCAGCGCGTCCGGCGGCGGCTGCACGGTCTGCACAGAGCCCTCCTGCAGGTTCGTGGAGCCGGAGTTGTTGTCCACTCCATCCAGTGAAAAGTAGTTCTGCGTTTCCAGGTTTCCATTGGAGCTGAAACGGTCCGGCGCCGTATTGTTTGGATTCGTCAAGTTCTTTTGAATCCCGGCTTCCAGTAGCGCAAGGTCCGCGTAGCGCCGCCCGTTCAGCGGCAGGTCGCGGATCTGCTTCTCCTGAACTACGCCGCCCACATCCGCCGACTGAGTTTGTAACAGGACACTTGTCGATTGCACCTCCACCGTGTCCGTCACCGCTCCCACCTTGAGGCTGAAATCCACCGAGGGACGCGACTGCACGTGAAGGTCGATATCGTTTTGCACCTGCGGACCGAAACCCGGGGCCGTCGCTTTCACCGAGTATGTTCCAGGAGGAAGCGCGATGAATTGATACTCGCCGGCGTCGTTGGTCGCGGTGTTCTGATTAAGGCCCGTCGCGGCTTGGGTAAGCGTGACTGCCGCTTTGGGAATGGCGGCGCCGCTCGCGTCTCGCACCGTTCCCACAATCGCACCGGTGTCGATCTGTGCGTCGACCGGATTGTTGATGAGGAAGAAGAAAGCGAAAGCACTCAGTACCCTCGCTAAAGGCGTTGCGGGTAAATTGCTGATCAGCATGTTTCCCCCCTACAGACAGCTTTGGGGCGATTATATCGCGTCTGCGCCGCGACAAAATGATGTGTACACTATCCAAAATAGGGCGCCCGTGCGTCTCTGTCATGAAGCATACACGCCGCAGCTTTGCGAGCTTGCTGGCCCTACCGGCGGCCCGGATTTGGGGGCAGGGGATTGCCTCGCGCGGTGTCAAAGCCGCCTCCCGGGGTAAGCCCTCCGGCCTGTTGTTCGATTCGAAGTTCACCGATATCGGAAGGGCGGCCGGGCTGCGCGAGCCCGTCATTTATGGGGAGGCCGGGCACAAGACGTACATCCTGGAAAGCGTCGGCTGTGGCGCGGCCTTCTTCGACTACGATAACGACGGCTGGCTGGACATCCTGGTGTTGAGCGGCTCCAGGCTCTCGGGCACTTCGCCTTCCACGAACCGGCTCTACAAAAACAATCGCGATGGGACCTTCACGGACGTCACGGAGAAGGCGGGACTTCACCGGACGGGCTGGCCCTCCGCAGTGACCATAGGCGATTACAACAACGACGGCTTCGACGACCTTTTCATTACCTACTGGGGCCACGACGTTCTGTATCGGAACAACGGAGATGGCACATTCACCGATGTCACCGCGAAGGCCGGTCTGCTTCGGGACTTACCGAGATGGGGATCCGGCTGCACGTTTGTCGACTATGATCGCAACGGCTTGCTCGATCTCTTCATCGGTAGCTACGTGGAGTTCGATCCGAAGACCGCACCGTTGCCCGGTCAGGAATCCTACTGCAACTGGAACGGGATCGCGGTGCACTGCGGTCCAAGGGGCCTGCCGCCGGGCGCACCGCTGCTCTATCGCAATAACGGCGACGGAACGTTCACCGATGTCAGCGTCGAATCGGGCGTCGCGACTTCGAAAGGCAGCTACATGATGACTGCCGTGGCGGCGGATTTCGATAACGATGGGTGGCCGGACATCTACGTCGCGTGCGATTCGACGCCGAGTTTCCTGTTCCGCAATAACCGGAACGGCACGTTCACGGAAGCCGGCCTCATCAAAGGTGTTGCCTTGAATGAAGATGGCAACTATCAGGCAGGCATGGGGCTCGGTATTGGAGATTACAACCTGGACGGGAGTCTGGATATCTTCAAGACCCATTTCTCCGACGACACGAGCATTCTGTATCGCAATGATGGCAGGGGTTCGTTCGACGGTGTCACCGAGATTGCGGGCCTCGGCGTAGAGACGCGTTTCGTGGGGTGGGGTGCCGGGATGGTGGACCTGGATAACGACGGGCTTCCCGATCTGTTCATGGTCACCGGCGGCATCTTCCCGGAAGTAGCCCGGCAACTCCCGCGATACCCAATGAACACACCGCGCATCGTGTTTCGCAACCTTGGCAATGGGCGTTTCGAGGAACTGATCGATGAGGCGGGCCCGGGAATTGCGGCAGTGCATTGCAGCCGTGGATGCGCCTTCGGCGATTTCGACAACGATGGTGACATTGACATACTCATCGTGAATCTGAACGAGCCTCCGTCGCTACTGCGCAACGATGTCAGCGGCCGGAACCATTGGCTCAAGGTGAAGTTGATCGGCGTGCAATCAAACCGCAGCGCGATCGGAGCGCGCGTGACTGCGCGGTACGCCGGCCGGATCCAGGCTCAGGAAGTCATGAGCCAGGCAAGTTTCTATTCGGTAAACGACTTCCGAATTCACTTCGGGCTGGGTGCCGCGGACAGCGTCGATCTCGAGGTCCGCTGGCCCAATGGCGGCCATGAGACAATCTCCAAGATTGCGGCGAACAGGCTGGTGATCATTCGGGAAGGCGAGGGAGTCGTTCGAACCGATGAGTTTCGTCGCCGCGGATAACGCCCGTCCCTGTCCTTCCATGCTCCACCTCCCATACTCCACCTCCCGTACTCCATCTCGGCGAGG
>JAOAPT010000383.1 GCA_025463045.1 Candidatus Solibacter sp. | reverse complement strand
GCTGCGGCGAAACGAACCCAGCAACCGATTGAAAACAAATGAGGAGGGCAACGCGACCGTAGTTATTTTCGGAAGAACCCCAGAAGTGCTTGAAAACAAAGAGAGACCAAAAATGAAACTCTCTGTCTTCGGAAGAATCACAGACCTGCACCAAAACGCCGAAGTTTGCTGTATTACCAAACGGAAGAATCCAATTTGTGCCTTGAAAACAATCAGGCGTCAAAAACTCACCGCGACCAGCAAGGAAGATCGTCGACCAGATTCGATCAGTTCAACCCTGAGCCCTCTTCTTTTATCGGCGTTCATCGGCGTTCATCGGCGGCTAAAGGTTTTCTTTTAAATTCACGTATTACCAAACGAGAAGTCACAGAAAACAAAGAAGTGCAAGATTCTCACGCAGCCCTTCGCGCAGAGAAAAACAAAATCGGAGAATCCCGCGCCTGGGAGCGATGCCGACGGAGCCAAACGCCAACGTGCGCCTGTAATCGTTTACCATAAGCTTTATCCCATTCCGCCCGCAGCCACATGTCACCAGTGAACCGCTCGGAAATCGAGCAGATCGTCCGCAAAGTCGTCGCCTCCCGACTCGGTGCGAAACCCGCGCCCGAGCTCCGCGTCGACGCCTCCGCGCGCCATCTCCATCTCTGCCAGGCCGACCTCGAAACTCTCTTCGGACCCGGCGCCGAACTCACCGTCCACCGCCCCCTCTATCAGGAGGGCAACTACGCCGCGAACCAGACCGTCACCATCATCGGTCCGCGCTCCCGCCTCATCTCCAACCTCCGCGTCCTCGGCCCGCTCCGCAAGCAGACCCAGGTCGAACTCGCCTTCACCGACGCCATCAGCCTCGGCCTCGATCTCCCCATCCGTCTCTCGGGCGACATCGCGGGCACGCCCGGCGCGCTCCTCATGGGCCCCCAGGGCGTCGTCGAACTCAAGGAAGGCGTCATCCGCGCCGCCATTCACGTCCACATGAATCCCGACGAGGCGTCGTATTACAACGTGAAGCAGGGCGACCTCATGAAGCTCCGCATCGGCGGTCCCGCCGCCCTCACCTTTGAACGCGTGATCGTTCGCATCGACCCCACGTCGCGCCTCAACGTCCACATGGATACCGACGAAGCCAACGCCTGCGGCCTCCACCTCACGAAAGACATCGAGCTTCTTAAACATAATGAACAATAAACCCGCACTTGGAATGATCGAAACCAAAGGCCTCGTGGCCCTCATCGAAGGCACCGACAGCATGCTCAAAGCCGCCAACGTGACCTTCGCCGGCTGGGTTTCGGTCGGCTCCGGCCTCGTAACCGCCTTCGTCGAAGGCGACGTCGGCGCCGTCAAAGCCGCCACCGATTCCGGCGCGGCGTCCGCCCGCAAAGTCGGCGAGCTCGCCAGCGTCCTCGTCATCTCCCGCCCGCACGACGAGCTTCCCAATTTCTCCGGAACGCCCAAGCCGCCCTCCACCACTCGCCGAACGGGTCCCCAGGCGATCGGCATGATCGAAACCAAAGGCCTCGTCGGCCTGATCGACGCCAGCGACGCGATGGTCAAAGCGGCTTCCGTCGAGCTTCTGAAAATGGTCGAAATCGGTGGCGGCTTCGTCACCGCCATCGTCCGCGGCGATGTCGGTAGCGTCCGCGCCGCCGTCGATGCCGGTGCCGTCGCCTGCCGCGGCGTCGGCGAACTCATCGCAGTCCACGTAATTCCGCGCCCGCACGATGGCGTGTTCGATGGCTTCTTGTCTTAAGGGAAAACTATGAGCGACGCAATCGGAATGGTCGAAACCAAAGGAATGGTGCCGCTGGTACACGCCACGGACGCCATGCTCAAAACTGCCAACGTCCGCTACAACGGCTGGAAGAAGGTCGGTAGCGGCTTCTGCACCGTCTTCGTCTCCGGCGACGTCGGAGCCGTGCAGGCCGCCGTCGATGCCGGGGCGGCCGCCGCCCGCGCGGTAGGCGAAGTCCGCAGCGTGCTCGTCATCCCGCGCCCGCATGACGATCTCACCCGCGTCCTGCCGCCGCAATAGTAGGAGAACCCGATGACCGCTAACCAGGAACTCATCCAGGCCATCGCGCGCGAAGTCATGGCGCGACTGCAGCAACGTAATGAGCTGCAGCGCAACGGATCGCCCGTCGCCGCAAGCTCCAACGCAGCAGGCGAGGACGGAGTCTTCGAAACCGTCCCCCAAGCCGTCGCCGCCGCCGTGATCGCCCAGCAGCGCGTCGCCGCCATGTCGCTCGAAGAGCGCGCGAAGATGAACGCCATCATCCGCCGCATCTGCGCCGATAACGCCGACGAGCTCGCCCGGATCGAACTCGCCGAAACCAAGATCGGGCGTGCCGACCACAAGGCCGCCAAGCTCCGCAACATCCGCCTCGTCCTCGGCGCCGAGTCCATGCGCACCGACGCCAGTTCCGATTCCGCCGGCCTCTGCATCGTCGAATACGCGCCCTGGGGCGTCATCGGCATGGTGCTCCCCGCCACCCACTCCGTCCCGACCATGGCGAGCAACGCCATCAATATCCTCGCCGCCGGCAACACCGCCGTCTTCAGCCCGCACCCCGCCGGAGTCAAGGTCGCCGCCCTCGGACTGCAGATGTTCAACCGCGAAATCCAGCGCGAGCTCGGCGTCGCCAACGTCCTCACCATGGCCCGCGAGGCGACCATCCAGAACGCCGAGCAGCTCTTCCTTCATCCCGATATCGCCCTCATCTGCGCCACCGGCGGCCCCGCCGTCGTCAAAGCCGCGATGAACTCCGGCAAGCGCGTCATCGCCGCCGGACCCGGCAATCCGCCCGTCGTCGTCGACGAGACCGCCGATCTCGACGCCGCCGCGCGCGCCATCATCCAGGGCGCGTCCTTCGACAACAACCTCCTCTGTATCGGCGAGAAAGAAGTCTTCGCCGTCGCCCTCATCGCTGACGCCTTCATCGATGCCATGCGCCGCGCCGGCGCCGTTCAGCTCGATGCGCGCGCGATCGACGCCCTCACCAAAGCCGCCTTCTCCTTCGATAACGATGGCAAGCCGCACGTCAAACGCGACTTCATCGGCAAGGATGCCGCCGTCCTCGCCGAAGCCGCCGGCGTCCGCGTCCCGTCAGGCACCGATCTCCTCTTCGGCGAGACCTCCGAAGACCACCCCTTCGTTCAGGAAGAGCAGATGATGCCCTTCCTCCCCATCGTGCGCGTGCGCGATGTCGATACCGCGATCCGCGCCTCCGTCCGCGCCGAACATGGCTATCGCCACACCGCCGTCATTCACTCGCGCAACGTTGAGAACGTCACCAAGATGGCGCGCGCCATGAACTGCACGCTCTTCGTGCAGAACGCGCCCTGCTTCGCTTCGCTCAATGTGCCCAGCTATCTCAGCCACAGCATCGCGACTCCCACCGGAGAAGGCGTGACCACGCCCATGACCTTCACCCGGCAGCGCCGCATCGTGATCGGCGGCGGAGCTTTACGGATTCTCTAACGCGGGACTAATGCAATGAAATCCATCGACCTCACCAAAGAGAAAGTCATCACCCAGGCCGACCTGGCCGCGGCCGCGCAGGCCGACACGACCGAGCTCCTGCTCAGCGAGACCGCCGTCGTCACTCCGTCCGCGTTCGAGTTTCTCGAGCAGCGCAAGATCACCGTGCGCCGCGGGGCAGTAGCCGCGAAGTCCGCAGCCGCCTCCCCCGCCGCAACTCCCGCGCTGCAGGCCCTCTTCAATTCCCCGGAAGCCCAGGCCGTTAAGGAAGAGATCTGCGCCGTCGGCCGCAAGCTCTGGCTGCGTCAGTACGTCGATGGCAATGGCGGCAACATCTCCTACCGCATCGGCCCCAACGAGGTCATCTGCACCCCGACCCTGACCAGCAAGTACGACCTGCGCCCGGAGGATATGTGCATGGTCGATCTCACCGGCAAGCAACTCGCCGGAGGCAAACCGCGCACCAGCGAAATCCTCATGCACCTCGAAATCTACAAAGAGGTGTCCGAAGCCAAGGCCGTCGTCCACTGCCACCCCGCGCACGCCACCGCGTACGCCATCACCGGACGCATCCCGCCCAACTGCGTCATCCCCGAATACGAAGTCTTCATCGGTAAGGTCGCGCTCTCGCCGTACGAAACCCCCGGCACTCCGGAATTTGCGCGTACCGTGATCCCGTTCGTCAAACATCACAACACCGTGCTCCTCTCCAACCACGGCATCGTCTGCTGGGGCGACACCGTCACCCACGCCGAGTGGTATGCCGAGGTCGTGGACACCTACTGTTGGACCCTGATGCTCGCCGCCCAGCTCGGCTCTCCCGTCACCCACATCGGCAGCGACAAAGCTGGCGACCTTCTCGCCATCAAGAAGAAGCTCGGCCTCCCCGATCCGCGCCATGAACTCACGGAATGCGCCCTCTGCGATCTCCCCGACATCCCCGGTTCGATCGCCATCCAGCCGCGCACCTGCGGCGATTCGCCTTCTCTCACCGCTTCCGAAATCGAATCCATCGTCCAGGCCGTCACCGACCGCGTCGTCGCCGCCCTCAACGCGAAGAAGTAACCAAATCCGAGCCGCGATTGCTCCTCAATCCGAGCCGCGACCGTAAGGGAGCGGTGGCCGCGTGACCACCGCTCCGTAACCGTCGCTGCTCGGATTGGAGTGCGTTCTTCAACCGAGCCGTGTCTTTGTGCCAAACTGTAACCTAC
>JAOAPT010000109.1 GCA_025463045.1 Candidatus Solibacter sp. | reverse complement strand
CTAGATACGCGATCCACTTGCTGTCGGGCGACCACGAATAAAAACGATTCGACCCGAACGGCGGACGCGGAAAATGTCCGCCGGCGAGAACGCGCACCTGCTTCGTGGCGGGGTCATAGACGCAGAGCTGCTTCGCATCGCGAATGAAGGCGAGCAACTTGCCATCGGCGCTCCAGACGGGCGCGGTCTCATAGCCCGCGCCGCTAGTGAGACGCTCTTCGCGATTCGTCGAGAAATCGAAGTTGTAGAGATGTTATGCGCTGTCGCGATCGGAAACATACACGACGCGCTTGCTGTCAGGCGACCAGGCGAGTTGAGCCTCATTGCCCGGAGTGCGCGTGACCCGCGCGGCGGGTCCGCCGTCGCGCGCGCCGGCGGCGAAGACCTCGCCGTGGGCGACGAACGCGACTTTCTTCCCGTCAGCGGCGAGGGCGAGATCGCGGAACTGATTGTTGAGCGAGAGGTGTGTGACTTCAGGCGTGCCGGGAGCTCCACGGCGTGTGATCTCGACGGGCGCGGCCTTGCCGCTCGCGATGTCGAGTTTCCAGATGGTGAAATCGCGTTCGAAGACGATCGTCTTGCCGTCATACGAAATACTCGGCCAGAGCACGCGGCCATCGCGGAATTGAGTGAGCTGTTTGGGCGTGCCGCCGTGCACTGTCTTCTCCCAGAGATTTTCCGCGCCGCCCTGATCGCTCATGTAATACACACGCGCGCCATCGGCGCCCCACATCGGCCAGATGCATTTGAAATCGCCCGCCGCGAGCTTCTCGTACTTTCCGCCTGCCGCAATCCAGATTTCGGACTCATCGAGATGGCTGTGGCCGTGCCGCCACCATTGGCTCGAAGTGATGCCGCGCGCGGTGAGTGCGAGCGACTTGCCATCGGGCGAGGGAGCAGAGAAGAACTCGTTGACGAAGCGGTCCGCACTGACGGCGACCGGCACGCCGCCTTCGGCGCTCACCCGGAAGACGTCATTCATGCTGCCGATGTCCTGCGCGGTGGAGGAGAAGTACAGGTATTTGCCGTCGCGCGACCAGGCGTCCAACTGCTCGGCCGCATCGTCGAAGGTGATGCGTTTGAGCGCGCCGGTGGCCAGGTGCAACACGTAGATATCGCCGTTGCCGGTGCGGTTGGAGACGAACGCGAGGCGCGTTCCATCGGGCGAATACATCGGGCGCGTTTCGTTAGCGGGGTGCGAGACCAGCAGGTGCGCTTCGCCGCCCGCGAGGGGCGCGGTCCAAATATCGCCGCCGGAAACGAACGCGATTTCTGCGCGATTGGGCGAGACGGAGGGCTCGGTGAGGTAGGGCGCCGGCGCCCCTTTTTGCGCGAACGCCGGCACGATGAGACCAAAAACGGCAAGCAGGGCGGACTTTTGCATGTGGGATTTACCTTGAAATCTCAGCGTAGCAGAGTCGCCCCGACCGCACGCTAACGAGCCGACATGACGAACTGATTCCCGTCCGGGTCTTTGAAAATCGCGAACGATCCCCACGGCTGTTTGGTGGGCGGAGCCGCAAACTCTACTCCGCGCGCGGTGAGTTCCGCGAAGGTCCTATCGAGGTCGTCGCAATGGAAGGAGATCGCCGAGAACGTCCCGATGCGATCGCGATGCGCATCCGGCGTGAAGAGGACGACGCCGGTTTCCGCGCCCGGGATGGAGAGCTCGATCCACCGCTGCTTGTCGTCGAAGGGTTGGTCGGTGAGAATGCGGAAGCCCAGTTTTTCGGTGTAGAAGGAGAGCGCGCGATCCTGATCGGTAACTGGAACGCTCGCAAATTTGATGCCTTTGATCATGCAGCGAGAGTAGCCGAATAGGCCAAACCGGTCAATGTCGGATTTACAAGAATAGTCCTGCCTACTATAGTGATTAAGATGATAGCGCTGGATGACTACGTAATCGAAGTGCTGATGCGCGATCTGGTGGGACACGATCGCATGCCGTCGGCCTTCCTGGTGTACCTGCACCTATGGGCGGAGGCCGAGAGGCAGCGGAAGCCGGCGGTCGCGGCGAGTCACCAGACGATCGCGGAGGCGACGGGCCTTTCGAAGAGTGCCGTACAGAAGGGCGTGCGCTGCCTGGTCGGGAGAAAGCTGCTGCGGGCGCACAAGGCATCCGTGACGGCGACTCCTGAGTATCGCGTGCTACGTCCGTGGAAGCGGTAGCCGGACGCGGCCGTGAAGCATGGCGATCAGCAGGCTGGCGATGTGTAGGGAATGGTCGAAGGTGCCATCGGTGATCGCGCGGGACAGCTCGTCGAGCGACCAGGTCATCACTTCGATGCCTTCTTCGGGAGTGCGTTCGGGAATCCGGCGCACGCCGGTAGCGAAGCATGTGTGGATACGATTACCAAGACGTCCGGTATCGGGCACGGCAGGGCCAAGGTCCTCGACGGCCGGGGCTGCATAGCCCGTTTCCTCGAGGAGTTCGCGGCTCGCCGCTTCGGTGGGTGTCTCACCCGGGTCGATGAGGCCGCTCGGCAGCTCGAGCGTGTAGCGCTCGATGGCGGGACGGTACTGGCGGACGATCAGCACTTGCTGATCTTCCGTAACGGCGACGACGGCGGCGTAGTCCGGCAGCTTCAACGAGTAGTACGGTGCTTCGCCTTGGCGCATGGTCTTGGCGAGGATTTGAAACCAGGGCGTGGCGAATTCGACTTCGGTTTTCAGCGGCTTCATGTGCGCGCTTCCAGTACCCACTGATTTTGCTGGAGGTACTCCAGCGTGCGGACGATGCCTTGTTGAATGGAGAGCTGCGGCTTCCATCCGAGCGCGCGCATGCGGGCGCAATCCAGGAAGATGAATGGGCTGTCGCCGACCCAGCCGCGCTCGCCGCCGGCGTAACTAACCTCGGGCGAGACGCCGAAGTGGCCGGCGATCCAGCCGATGGAATCGTTCACCTCACAATACTCGTCGGTACCGAGATTGAGGATGTTGACAGCGGCCGTGCACTTATCGAGCGCGAGCAGAATCGCGGTGACGCAATCCTGCACGTAGAGGTAGGACTTGCGCTGATGACCGTTGCCGAGCACGTCGAGCCGCTCGGGATGCTCCAGCAACTGGCGATAGAAATCGAGCACGTGTCCGTGCGTGTAGCGTTCGCCGAGGATGGAGACGAAGCGGAAGATGAAAGCCTGGTATCCGAAGGCCGTGGCGTAGGCGGCGATCATGCCTTCGGCGGCGAGCTTCGACGCGCCATAGAGCGAGGTCTGCACGGGAAACGGCGCGGTTTCCGGCGTGGGAAAGATCTCCGGTTCGCCGTAGACGGAACCGGTCGAGGCGAAGGCGAGACGGCGCGCGCCGGTGGAACGCATCGCTTCGAGCACGTTCCAGGTGACGATGGTGTTCTGTTCCAGATCGCGGCGGGGACGGTCGGGGCCGAAGCGGACATCGGCATTGGCCGCCAGATGAAAGACGAAGTCGGCGCCGGTCATGGCGCTCTTAAGCGAGTCCAGATTCAGCAGGTCGCCTTCGACCAGCCGGAATCGCGGGTTGGTTCGCGCGTCCTTCAGAAACTGGTGCAGGCCGGTGGAAAAGTTGTCGTAGCCGGTGACTACATGCCCGTGCGCGAGGAGGCGATCCACCAGATTGCTGCCGATGAATCCCGCCGCGCCGGTAACGAATGCTTTCACTTCAATCTCCCGCCGAACCGGTGCTCGAGCCCGATCCGGAAAATATCGCGCACATTGCGCAGATTGCCGCTTACCAGGTCGAGGCGGCTATCGGCGTCGTCGCGCCAGCGGACCGGCACCTGTTGAATGCGATAGCCGAGACGGCGCGCGATCGCCAGAATCTCGACATCGAACATATAGGCGTCGACTTTCTGACGCCGGAAAATTTCTTTGGCCGCTTCGCGCTGAAAGAACTTGAAGCCGCACTGCGTATCGTTGATGCCGGGCAGTCCCACGAGGGTCTGCATGAACCAGAGAAAGCCGAGGGAGCCGATGCGGCGATAAAGCGGCTGTGCGCGCTCGATGACTGCTCCGCCGCGGCGCGTGCCGATCGCCACCTCCACTCCGGTGGCCAGCACCGGGCGGAAGTTATCGAATTCCGCGATCGGGACTTTGTTGTCCGCGTCGGCATAGCCGATGATGTTGCCGGTAGCGAGCGCGACGCCTTCGCGAATCGCGAGACCTTTGCCGCGGCGCGCCGTGGAGCCGATCGCCTGGAGTGCCGGATTGGTGCGCGCCATGTCGCGCACGATCTCGCGCGTGCCATCGGCGCCATCCGCCGCCACGATGATTTCGTAGGAGAGGCCGCGGCTGGTGAAATAGGTCACTGCCTCCCCCATAGTCACGGGGATGACGCGCGCCTCGTTATAAGCCGGCAGAATCAGGCTGATATCTGGATTCATTGAGGGAAGACATATTGTAGCGTGTGATGAGTGACTTACTGCTTGGGCGCGGCCGGCGGCCACTTACCGCGGAAACGGCCAATGATACTCGATTGAACGGCTGGTGCGTATTCCAGGATGGCGCCGTGCTCGACGAGCGTGCGGGTGAGCGCCGCGGTGTCGATCTCCTGTACGGCGATTCCGCGGCGGATCGCCATCGCGGCGGCGACTCCGGCGGCCTGTCCGAGAATCATGTACTGCGGCTCCATGCGCAGCGTGCTGTACGCGACGTGGGTGGCGGAGAAGCAGACGGGCACGAGGAGATTTTGCGCCTCGGCTTTCTTCGGCACGAGCACGCGGTAGGGGATCTGGTAGGGCTGCACGGCGACCTGCATGTCGCCTTCGTTGCGCACGAAGCCTTGCGGATTGACGATGCGCTGGACATTGTGCGAATCGCTGTTGTACGAGCCCATCCCGATGGGGTCGGGCTTGGTGAGCTCCGTTTGGATATCTTTCTGCGCCATGACATACTCGCCGACCATGCGGCGCGCTTCGCGGACGTAGAGTTGATTGGGGAAGTGATCGTTGTCGAGGAATTCGTCCTTGGCGAGGCCCCACTCGTTGGCCTCCTTCTGAAGAGAAGGAGGGACGCGCGGGTCGTGCGCCAGGAGCCAAAAGAACTGCTTGGTGTACTCTTCGTGATCGCGCCAGATCTCGGCGCGGCGCGCGTAGGAGGCTTCCGGATACTCCCAGTTCTTGCCGATGTAGTCGGTGGAGAAGGCGCCGTTGTTATTGATGTCGGCCTTGTGGTTGGGGATGGGGACGATGGAGATGACTTCGCCGAGGCGCGCGGGACGGCCCTGCTTTTTCTGCATGGCATCGAGGAGGCGGACGAATAGCTCGAAGCGCGCCGGGTCGTACGTAGCGGGCTTCGGGTAGGCGACCTGATTGGCGGGATCGTGGGAGAGGATCAGGCGGAAGTTGTAGGTCTGGACTTTGCGATCGGCCGCGCCGGGCTCGCCGGCAAGGGCGGCGGAGATTTCGGGGAGGAGGCGATGGTTCGCGTCGTAGGGGGAGACGTCGACGAGGAACTGGTGCTTGGGCGTTTCGCCGCGCACGCCCGCGAGCGACTCGCCATATTGCGCGGTGCTTTCGCGGCCCCAGGTGTAAGTGACGCCGGCCTGCGCCATGAGGTCGCCTTCGTAGGTGCAATCGGCAAAGACTTTGGCGGTGTACTGCGCGCCGGATTCCATGGCGATCGATTGAAGGCGGCCGGCGGATTTGGTGACGCCGTTCTTTTCGCGGAGGCGCTGGTTGAAGACGACGGTGACGCCGGCGTCCTGCAGCATGCGTTTGAAGATGTTCTCGGCGACTGCGGGTTCGGGATTCCAGGCGATCTCCTGGCGATGGCGGGCCATTTCGTAGGCATTGCCGGAGCGCCAGTAGAATTCGAGGGCGTACCCGCCGATGACTTCGCGCTTGCCGACGTCGGTGGCGGAGAGTCCGCCGGTGACCATGCCGCCGACGTGCGTGCGCGGTTCGAGGAGGACGGTTTTGAGTCCCATGCGCGCGCCGCTGATCGCGGTGATGACGCCGCCGGCAGTGCCTCCGTAGACGACGAGGTCGTAGGATTGCGCGGACGCGCCGGCAGCACAGGCCAGGAGGAGGGCGAGTTTGATCATTCTGTATAAGGTATCAGGATGAGAGGTGTGCGTAGATTAGGGCGGTATTCTACGCATGATATGCGTAGAATGAGCGACTGGATGCGTAGAATAAGGGTATAATATACGCAGAAAGTGCGTAGAATCGCCGAATACATCCATGAGCTCTCTGACTGGCCGAGATTTCGATGGGAACCCGCGGAACTGGCGGAGCCACTCGCAGCCGTCCGGCACCAGCAGGGCCGATTGCTGGGCAGAATGGAGGCCCTCGGGTTTCCGCTCCAGCAGAATGCGCTACTGCAGACGCTCACGACCGACGTGTTGAAGACGAGCGAAATCGAGGGGGAGAAACTCGATCCGGAGCAGGTCCGTTCCTCGATCGCGCGTCAACTCGGGATCGACATTGGCGGTTTGACGCCAGCGGACCGGCACGTCGAGGGCGTGGTCGAAATGATCCTGGACGCGACACTCAACTATGAGAAGCGGCTGACGCCGGAGCGTCTTTTCGGCTGGCACGCAGCGCTGTTTCCGACTGGCCGTAGCGGGATTTCGCGGATCCGGGTTGGCGCATGGCGCGACGATTCGTCGGGCCCGATGCGGGTGGTGTCCGGTGCGATTGGCCGGGAGCACGTTCACTATGAAGCGCCGGTGGCCGCGCGTGCCGACGAGGAGATGACGAAGTTCCTCGAGTGGTTCAACGGGGAAGCCAGTGAGGACCCGGTGCTGCGCGCGGGGTTGGCGCACCTGTGGTTTGTCACGATCCACCCGTTCGATGACGGCAACGGGCGGATTGCCCGCGCGATCGCCGATATGCAGTTGGCGCGATCGGAGAGCACGCCGCAACGCTTCTACAGCATGTCGGCACAGATCCGGCAGGAGAGAACGGCGTATTACGATATGCTGGAGAGCACGCAAAAAGGCGATTTGGACATCACGGGCTGGATGTCATGGTTCCTCGGCTGTATGGGGCGTGCGATTCAGTCGGCGCAAGAGGGTCTGGCGGGAGTGCTGGCGAAGGGGCGGATGTGGGAATCGCTCGCGCTAATCGCGTTGAACGAACGGCAGCGTCTGATGATCCGGCGCCTGCTCGGTGGATTTGCAGGCAAGCTGACGACGGTCAAATGGGCGCAGCTCGCCAAGTGTTCGCACGACACGGCGCTACGTGATATTCAGGACCTCGTCGCGCGCGGCGTCCTCGTGCAGAACGCCGGCGGTCGAAGTACGAGTTATTCGCTGGCAGAGACTACATAGTCCAACTGGCGGGAGGCCCTTACTTCTTGGCTTTCTTGGCCTTCGATTCCGCATTTTCGGCTTTTGCCGCGGAGTGATTCTTGTTGTGACGGGCTACGGCCTTCGCGACTTCTTCCGCGGAGAGCTTACTGTGGTTTTCAGAGTGCAATACTTCGGTTAAGGGATTCGAATTGGATGCCATCGCGTGATTAGCTCCTGAGTTGTGGAACTGTTGTGATGCGTCGCCGCGTTGACCAAAAGCCAGCT
>JAOAPT010000099.1 GCA_025463045.1 Candidatus Solibacter sp. | reverse complement strand
GGCTGCTAGAGTATGTTCACTGCTCGCGCCGCGAGGATCGCGATGGTCGCGAGCGATATGGAGGCTTGCACCATCATCAGGACTTTCGCCCAGCGCGAAAGCACGGGAACATCGGTCGGCGAAAAAGCAGTGCTGGTGTTGAAGGCGAGAAACAGATAGTCGATGAAGCCGGGCCGCCATTGGTCCTCGCCCATTTCCTTTCGCAGATCCGGATCCAGCACCATCTGCGGAAACAGGAAGGCGCCGTCCGTATGGGAGCGTCGCAGGGCGCGCTGGTGTGGTCCTCCTGCGTCCAGCCTCCAGTACCAACACGCGAAGACCAACAGGTTGCAGACCCAAAGGGCGCTCGCCGATAGCAGCAACTGCGCTGGCGAATCCTTGTGCGTGGGAAGGCGCGCGATTAGTAAAGCGAGGGAACTGCCAACCGAGAGAGTAACGACCACGGTCGCGGCGTAGCCCAGGCATTGGCTCAAGCGCCAGTTGCCGCGATGATGAAGAATCGTCGCCGGAATCGCGAGAACGGCGACGAGCGCGAAGACGAGCCAGTCCGGACCCGCCGTCAACTCCGACGGCAGCGCCCAGTGGAGTCCGCCGACCGATAGCAGCGCCAGTGCCGCCGGCCATCGGGGCTCGATCGTTATAGGGATGTCTTCCGGCATCTATCCTATTGTGCCTTGTGAGAGATCCGCTCACGAACTGCCGCGCCGCTGCCTGGGATAGAATCGTTTAACCACCATGGCTCCTGACAAGATACGTAGACGATTTCTGGCTTGCTGCTCCGGTATCGGATTGGGCGGCACGCTTCTGCCCGGTGTGCTTTGGGCTCAATTGCAGCAGGATGGCGCGCAACAGGTCACGCCCGAGATGCTGAAGGCCGCTCTGGGACTATCGGGCCTGTCATTCAGCGACACCGATCAGAACTCGGTGCTGCAGGCGGTCAATGGCAGCCTCGCGCGGTACGAGGAGATTCGCAATCTGCACATCCCGAATAACGTCGCTCCGCCGTTCTATTTCAGCGCACTTACTCCGGGCATGAAGGTCAATCGCACACGGGAGCCGCTGCGCTTCACGACACCCGCAGTCAAGCGGCCGGCGAATCTGGAGGACGCTGCGTTCTGGCCCGTGATGCAACTCGCGCAGTTGATCAAGACCCGCCAGGTCACGTCCACGGAGCTCACGAAGATGTATCTGGCGCGCCTGCACCGGTACAACGAAAAGCTGAATTGCGTGGTCACGTTTCTCGACGACGTGGCGCTGGCGCAGGCCAAACAGGCGGATGCGGAGATCGCCGCGGGCAGGTACAAAGGGCCGCTGCACGGCATTCCATGGGGAGCCAAGGACATTATCACTGTCAAAGGCCACAAGACGACGTGGGGCTCCGGCGCATACAAAGATCAGATGCTCGACGAAGAGGCGAGCCTGGTAGAGATGTTGCGCGATGCGGGCGCCGTGCTGCTGGCGAAGTTGACCACCGGGGAGTTGGCGCAGGGCGACCAGTGGTTCGGCGGGCAGACGAAGAATCCGTGGAACATCGAGCAGGGATCCAGCGGATCTTCCGCCGGCCCGGCGTCCGCGACCGCCGGCGGGCTGGTGGCGTTCGGGATCGGCAGCGAGACGAGCGGTTCGATCCTCAGCCCGGCGGCGCGCTGCGGGGTCACCGGCCTGCGGCCTACTTTCGGACGCATCAGCCGCTATGGCGTGATGGCTCTCTCCTGGACGCAGGATCGCATGGGTCCACTGTGCCGCTACGCGGAGGATTGCGCGCTGGTGATGAGCGTGATTGCGCGGCCCGACGGCCGCGATCTGAGCGTCTCCGAAATTCCGTTCAACTGGAATGCGCACCTGGATGTCCGCAAGCTGCGTGTCGGGTATCTGGAAGGCGCTTTCGAGGAAACGCGCGATGCTGCCATGAAGGCGATCGAAGAGCGCACACTGGACCAGGTGAAGGCGCTCGGCGTCAAACTGGTGCCCGTGAAACTGCCGGAGTGGAGCATCGACACATCGAGTATCGGCGTGGAGTCCGGCGTATTCTTCGACGACCTGATCCGCTCGGACGGCGATAAGCGGATGACCAATCCCGGGCGCGCCAACAGTTTTCGCTCCAGCCGGCTGATTCCCGCTGTGGAATATCTGCAAGGGCAGCGTGCGCGCAGCATGATGATGGCGAAACTGGCTGACGCCACCGCGGACATTGATGTCTACCTGGTGCCAGCGAATCAGGGCGCGGGAGGCGGCGGAGGGCGCGGGCGCGGCGCGGCTCCGACAGGAGCGGCTGCGACGACCCCGGCCGGCGGGGAACGCGGACGCGGCGGAGCGGGCGCGAATCGCAGCGTGGTGGGCCGCCACTTCGGAATGGCGAACCTGGCCTGCTATCCGGCGCTGAACGTGGTTAACGGATTTACCGAAGCGGGCACTCCAACGAACATCACGTTCTATGCCCGCCCGTTCGGGGAAGCGGAGTTGCTGGCGCTGGGAAAGGCGTATCAGGACGCCACGGGATTTCATTTGAAGCATCCAGCGTTAGGTTAAGAACGTTGTCGCACATCGAGGGTGAACGCGCGCACTGCGAAGGACGCGGTGACGTGGCAGGTTAGATAGGGAGGACTCGATGAAGCGATCGATGGCCTCGACGCTCGCGATGGTCAGCGGGGCAGCGCTGGGCTTCGCCGCAAAACGCGTGCAGTGGAGGCGGGCTTCACCCGGCGATACGGCGATGCGCCGCCTCACTACGTATTTCATCTTGCCGGTTTGGATCGGAGCCGGCTTCGTCGATTACCTTTGGCACAGGCGCACGCGCATCGAGACGACCAGCGGCTTGGAAGAGAGTCTGATGCACTCGTTGATGATGGTGGAAGGAGCCCCGATCGTGCTCTCGGCGCTGTTTTTCGAAATCAATGCGGGCGTTCTCGGGTGGATGATCGGCCTCTCCTTCGTCCATGAACTCACGGTGCTCTGCGACTTATCGTTCACCGCCCCTCGAAGAGTGATTCCAGCCGGCGAACAGGTCACCCACACCTTCCTGGAGGCGCCGCCTTTTCTGGTCACGGCGGCCGCAATCAGCACGCACTGGGAGCAATTTCTCGCGCTCCTGGGTCGCGGCAGCGAGCGCGCACGGTACCGAATCCGCCTGCAGCGACCGCCAGTCTCCTCTGCCCATGTCTTTCTGATCTTCGCGGCGCTTGCACTCCTTGACGCCCTCCCTCACGCTGACGAATTGCGGCGCTGTGTGGAGGCGAAGAAGGCGGGTCGCATTGGCGAGGATACTCCTGCTTGCCTGCCGGAGGTATTCTCGTGACCGGCCCGCCAGACAAACAGTGGCGGGTTCCGTAGCGCGATCTCCGAGTGCGCAGCGACGTACATACACTACGGCCGGGAGGGTATATGCTAGCCTCATGAACCGGCCCCTCGCACGGTTCATTGCCGCTGTCTGCCTCCTGCTGTCGGCGTCCGCCGCCTTCGGCGCGCCGCGCCGCATCCTTTACGTCACTGCGACGTACGGGTTCCGCCACACCGACTCCATCGAAGCTTCCATCGAGGTCATGCAGCAACTCGCGCAGGAATCCGGCCTGCTGGAAATCGTCCATACGGAAGACGTTTCGCTACTCACGGCGGAATTTCTGCGGACGTTCGATGCGGTCTATTTCTTCACCAGCGGCGAATTGCCATTGTCCGATCAGCAGAAGAGCGATCTGCTGGAATTCATTCGTCAGGGTAAGGGCTTCGGCGGCTCGCATAGCGCCACGGATTGCCTTTACACCTGGCCCGAATACGGCAACATGATTGGCGGTTATTTCGATGGACACCCCTGGGCGCGAGAGGCGGCCGTGGATGTTGAAGATCCCCAAAACCCGTTGATAGAGCATCTCGCGCCAAACTTCCGCTTCACCGAAGAGTTCTATCAGTTCCGCGCGTTTTCGCGTGATCAGGTGCGGGTACTCCTTACGCTCGACACGTCGTCGGTAGACATGACCGCCGCGGGAATCAACCGCACCGATGGCGATTTCGCCCTAGCCTGGATCCGGAACTATGGCAAGGGCCGGGTCTTCTACAGCGCGTTCGGACACTTTCCCGAAAGCTTCCAACTGCGGCCGATTCGCACCATGCTGCTGAAGGCGCTCCTCTGGCTCACCGGCGCAATTGATGCGGACGCTACGCCGCGCTCCGGGCCATCGGCGGCGCCGCCTGCGGTAACCACCAATGGCGTGCAGGATCTCTCCGGCGTGAGCGGCGCGCTCGCACCGGGCAACATCGTCGCAGTTGCCGGAGACAGGCTTACGAGCGGATCCCATTCCGAGGCTCTCGCAGCCCCCCTTCCGTTGCGGCTCGCAGGAACGCATGTGGAGGTGAATGGAGTCTCCGCGCCCCTTTTCTCCGCCAAACCTGACCGGCTGCTGGTCCAACTCCCGACCTCGCTGATTCCCGGCCAGCCGACCTCTCTCACGGTCTCCAGCGTAAACCGCACGAGCGTGCCCGTTCCATTGAGCATCGTGCCCGCGTCCCCTGCCATCGTCGCGGCGGTTCGGACGCCTGGCGCCCTTGTGCTGTACCTGACCGGCCTCGGGGCGACAGTTCCCGAGGTGGGCGCAGGCGTGGCGGCGCCGATTTCCCCTCTTTCACAAACCGCAGCCCACGCGTCAGTTCTCGTGAACGGACAGCCTGCCCCGGTCTTCTTTTCCGGTCTGGCGCCCGGACTGGTTGGCATCTACCAGCTCAATGTGATTGTGCCCAGCGACGCGCCTTCGAGATTTGAAGTGGCAGTTCAAGCCGGCGACCGCACGTCGGTTCCGTTCGTGGTTCAGCCCTAAATTCTTCGCAACCGGTGGCAAACTTCCGCCGTTCGTATTACTCTGAAGTGGACAGGTGAAGGCTGAGCGCCTACGGGTGCTCCGCCCACCGAGGCACCAACAGGGCAGATGGGAAGCTGCTCGCAGCCGTTAGAGTACGGGGAGTTCCCATATGAGTCGCCTGATCCTTCTGCTCGTCCCCGCCGCCCTTTTTGCGGGGCAGCCCCGATACGCCCGCCTCGGTGAATTCGACGGCAAAGTCGAAGTCCAACTTCAAGCCGCCTCGCCCTGGGGCCCCGCCGCACGCAATCTTCCCCTGCCCGAGTCCGCCTGGCTTCGCACCGGACCTGCCGCTCGCTTTGAGATCGAACTCGACGAAGGCAGCGCCTTTCGGGTGGGCCCGGACTCCCAGATAGAATTGTCCGATTACTCCCGTCTTTCCACCGGCCAGCGTATCACCGTCGTTTCGCTCGATCACGGCGTCGCCTGGTTCACCGGCGAACCCTCGCGCAATGACACCCTTTCGCTCGCCGTCCCCGGCGCGCAAATCACCTTCTCCCGCGGCGCCCGCGTCCGCCTCCAGGTCGATGTTACGGTCAGCCGCATCTCGGTCATCGAAGGTTCCGTCCGCCTCTCCTGCCCCGCGGCCGAACTCGACATTCGTGAGGGCCAGACTGTTCGCGTCGAACCCCTCACCCCGGCGCGCTTCGCCCTGGATCGCGAGATCGCCCCGCTCGAACTGGACCGTTGGAGCGAAGAGCGCGACAAAGCACTCGAGTCCTCCGCGTCCTCCTCGCATGTCGCCCAGCGCTACGGCGTCGACGATCTCGATGCCGCCGGCGAATGGCTGCAGACCGATGTCGGGCCCGTCTGGAAACCCAAAATCACGGAGGGGTGGGCGCCCTTCCAGAATGGCCACTGGCGCTGGTACGACACGCTCGGCTATACGTGGGTCAGCAACGAGCATTGGGGCTGGCTTCCTTACCACTACGGACGCTGGACGCGTAAGAACGATCTCGGCTGGGTCTGGGCTCCTTCAGCGGCGGGCGCCGCGGCGGTCTTCAAACCCGGCGATGTCTACTGGCTGCGCGGAGCGAATTTCGCCGCGTGGGGTCCGCTCGCTCCCAGCGAAGACTGGTCGCCCGGCAACGTGCCGCAGCAGTTTCTGAACGTCAACACCACGTACGCGACGTTCGCTCAAGACGCGCAGGTGATCGACCCGGAAGGCTTCACTGACCGCCCCAAAGAGCCGCTCAAGGTCGCAGCGTTCGCCCTCGCGCTTCCCTCCCCCGCGTGGATTCCCGCGCGGCTGGAGGCAGTCCGGCCCATGCTCCGCGTTGGCTATTCGCGCGTCAATCCGATCATCCCCGGCACCACTTTCATGGACCCGACGGACACGCCGCCGCCTCCGCCGCAGCAGCCGCCCATGCCGCCACCGATTGTCGATCCGGCGCCAGCGCCTTCCGGCCCGCAATCCCAACCAAGTCCCGGACCTCCCGGGCCTCCGATGCAGGTGATCTACCCGGTCCCTGTCTACACCGGAATCGTTGTCCTCAATCCGCCCGAGCACCCCGATTACTCACGCCGCAACCCGAACAACCCGGCCCCCGCAAAGACGACCACAACACCGAGCACCACACCTACCGCTAAGCCGAACACGACTCCCGCCCCTCCGCGAGTCAACCCGCTGCCGCCGATCTCTCGCCCGAGCGTCACGCCGAGCAACCCGCCGCCTCCCGGCCCGAAGCCCGATATCCGCTCAACCCCAACCAAACCTGACACGCGCCCCGAGCCTAAGACGTCAGCGAAATCCGACGACAGCAAGAAGCAGTAGGGCGGGCTTCCGCGGCCTGCGCAATCGTCTGTCCAAAACAAGGCCGAGGCCAGGGTTGCACACAGCATGAACTTTATGGGTCCGCGAAAGGGTCCTACGGAATCCCTGCTCCGATTCAAGTCCGCCACCTTGCGACGCCCGGCTGAAGCAGTGTCACTGACGATGATACATGGCCGTTCACGCAACAGCCGCAGCCAGATTCCGCATCCGTACGAAGTTGTAGGCCGCAGCTGCGGACGTAAACATCCATCGCACCAATTGAAGTCCACGATGCCACAGTTTCCTCATTCCGCCCACCGTCTTCATCTACCTAATGTGGCAGAACGACGGGCGGCCGCCGCCGACCGGTTGGGCGCTGAGAACATCGGAAAACGACTCGATTTTTGGACGTTCCTGTTGGGGCCCGACACCACCCGGTGGGCCAGTTCCGCTTCCACGGGCTGGCGAATCTGGTCCAGAGCAATTTGAGGCTTGCTCTGAAAGGCA